>JAFQGO010000105.1:0-5523 GCA_017398225.1 Oscillospiraceae bacterium
AATGGCGTCAACAAAGAAATAGCTGTCGGAAAAAGAGGTTGTTCCCGAAGCTATCATCTCGGCAACGGCAAGCTCTGTTCCTGCGCGCACGGATTCCGGAGTAAGCTTGTCCTCAGCGGGCCAGATGTGCTCACGCAGCCACACGTCAAGCTCACAGTCATCAGAAAGTCCGCGGAACAGCGTCATCGGAACATGAGTGTGCGTATTGACAATACCCGGCATAAGCACCTTTCCTCGTGCATCAATCACACGCTTTATCTCACCTTCAGGCTCTGAATTCCCTACATACTCTATTTTTCTCCCTTTTATCCCGACAAACGCATCTTCAAGAACGGGGCGGGCATCGTCCATGGTAATTACCGTTGCATTTTTAAAAAGAATATCCATAACATTTTCCTCTGTCATTCACATAGCGGTGTGCTGTTGCACACCGCCGAATAAGATTAATCAAGCTTTTCGCCGCAACCGGAGCAATACGCGCTGTCAGGCTCATTTTTTCTTCCGCAGGCTTCACATTCTTTTTCGCTCCTGCGGTTCTCAAGGCAAGCCTTAAGATCCTCAATCTCGCGCATTTTCTCATCAATCGCAAGCAGACGCGCCTCAAGCTCTTCTGTCGAGGACTCCTCATTTGTATGCGCTGCATAGATGAGCTTGCCCACTTCTTTGTAAAGAATGTCAATATCAGTTGTGAGATCAAAAATCTTGAGATTTATTTTTGAAGAATTTACAACATCCTTCGCTTTTTCGCCGGCATTTTCCGCAGTTTTTGTTGCAAACTCTCCGGCGCGAGATGCCCCTGCACATATTTTCTCCCATATAGCTTTCATTTTCTCGTTCATAAGATAACCTCCCCAAAATTTATTTATATTCTCAGTATACTACCGTTTGCGCCTAAAATCAATACTCAAAGCTTCCTCCGCCGATAAATTCGCGCAGAAGCGAGTCTTCAGGCACAAACTTATCATCAAGATCATCAAATCCGTTCAGATTGTCAAGCATACGCATTATCTCATCATATCTTGCAATGCCCGCAGGTACTGATTTTACTGCTTTTTGCAAGTGCTTTTTCAGCACCGTTATTTCATAGTCGTGCGTGGAATTAATAATGACATCTGCCCGGTCCTTAAACGGAGAGATATACATTTTTTCACCGCGGCGAATTCCGTCCCATATAGAAAGCGTGAAATCAG
Source organism: Oscillospiraceae bacterium (assembly GCA_017398225.1). Classification (GTDB taxonomy): domain Bacteria; phylum Bacillota; class Clostridia; order Oscillospirales; family JAAYXM01; genus SIG480. The sequence continues at coordinate 1,191 of JAFQGO010000105.1, forward strand.
AGTTCGCACCGCGGAAAAGGTCGTCCCGGACAATTCTTCGGGTTAAGCGAGTCCACGTTCCCTTATAAAAAACACTTCCGTCCTTCATAAAGTTGCTTCTTGCAGATATATAAAGCTTAAGCCCATGCTCTCCCGCCGCACCGGTTATGGCGTCGTTAAGCGCGTGGATGCCCTCAAAAATCACAACCTCGTTCTTTTTAAGGCTAAGCGGTACCGCCACTTCCGCGCGGCACTGATTTGCAAAATCAAACTTCGGAACAAGGATTTCGTGTCCCGCTATTATATTCTTTATGTGGTCATTCAGAAGAGGAAGATCAAGGCACAGCGGCGATTCATAATCGATATCGCCTTTTTCATCCCGCGGTGCCGTCTCAGCCTTTACCGTCCTGAAATAATCATCCAGCGATATCAGCGCAGTTCCTATACCAAGTGACTCAAGTTCCCGCTCAAGCTTCATTGCGGTAGTAGTCTTTCCCGAGCCTGACGGTCCCGAAAGAAGAACAACACAATTGTCCGAAACCTTATCGGCAATCTTTTTAGCCGCCGCTTTTACGTTTTTACCATAGCTTTCCTCACATTCCGAAACGAAAGCCACCGGATCGCTTTTTATTCTCGCGTTTATCTCTCTCACATCAAGTGCCACCTTCACGCACCTCCTGTTCGTTGAAAAAATCAATTATTCTTTGCCTTGTTGCGGCAATTTTTTCGTCTGCATTATTGTATTCATATGGGTATTTGGGATTAAATATTCTCTCAACCCTTGCGTTTTCGCGGTCGATAAGCTTTGTCACTCCGCCCGCTCCCGCAGAAATAATTGTATGGAGTTCATCCATTATATAATTATTGTAATCACTCTCATATCCCGGTAAGGAATATCCGACGTTTTCGAGATTTCCGGACATATACTTCTGACGGTACAGATAATACGGATTGTAACCTGCATCTCCCAGCGCCTGCATTGCATACTCCACCATCCGCGCAGTTTCGTCACCATCGGGCAACATATAGTTTTCACGATGCAGCTCTGAGCCTTTTTTTACCGCAAGCGTATGAACGGTTATGTTCTCCGGACGGAGAGCAATAAGTGAGTCAACAGAAAGCTTAAAGCTGTCGAAGGTATCGTTCGGAAGTCCTGCAATAAGGTCTGTGTTTATCGCAAGACCGCCCACGCGCCTGACATCTGAAATTGCCCTCACGACATCGGCGGCGGTGTGCCGTCTGTCCATCTGCCTGAGAATATCGTCATTCATCGTCTGAGGATTCACACTTATTCGCGTTGCACCGGATGCCGCAATCGTCCGTATTTTTTCAATGCTGAGCGTATCCGGCCGTCCGCCCTCTACGGTATATTCATCAATATTTCTTATATCAAAATTTTGGGATATACAATCAAGAACAAAAGAAAGCTCTTCATTTGAAAGCGCAGTCGGCGTTCCTCCGCCGATATATATTGAACGGAGCTTCAGTTCCGCTTCTCTGCAAGCCCCGGAAACCCCATCCAGTTCTTTTTTCAACATTCCGAGATAGGGCGACACAAGATGCTTTGCTTTTTCTATAGAGTGGCTTACAAAAGAGCAGTATCTGCACCGTGATGCGCAAAACGGTATTCCCGCATAGAGCGACATATCGCTCTTTCCTGTGTTTTCTGCCATTTTTTCTGCACGCGCGGCACACTTTGCCGCAAGAAGCGCACGGTCACTTGATACAAAATAATCCTCCTGCATAAGACACGCCGTTTCCGGAACGGATTTTCCAAGATTTATATACTTTGCCGCAACCTTTGACGGGCGCACGCCCGTAAGCGCACCCCACACAGGCGCTTTGGGAAGAAAAGCAAGGCTCGCCCTATAAAACGAGGTCTTAATGGCGCGCTTCTTTATGCGCTTTATCTCTTCCGCATCCCGCTCTTCTCCGAGAAAAAACTCCGCTTTTCCTGCGCTCTCCTTTTCTCCGATGCGTATCTGTGTTTCGGAAAAAGCCGTATTTTCAAGAATGGAGAGCGAGGATTTAATGAAATCACCGCAATCCGGGCATTCGCTCTCAAATTCCGCATGGGAATTCGGGAACATACACATATATATCTGCTGCACGGCAAACTCAAAATCATGCCCGTCTAAATATACCTTCAACGTCTCATCGCCTCTGCCATATAGGGATTATACACACGCTCGTGTGAAAGAGTTGTTTCTCTTTCGTGTCCGGGAAGTACGCGCATATCCCCCGGAAGCTCGTAAAGCAGCTTCAGGGAAGTGAGCATCTCTTCATAATCTCCTCCGGGAAGATCGCATCTTCCGCAGGTTCCGGCAAAGAGCGTGTCACCGGAGAACATAACATTATCACATATTATGCACATACTGCCTTCAGTGTGTCCCGGGGTTCTGATAAATTCAAAACGCATTTTTCCGACATCAAGCGCCCCGCGCTCATCTATTTCCACATCCGCATAAAGCGGGATAAACTTCTGCTCACCGAAAGCTCCGCCGCCGGAAAGGCGTGCGTCACACAATCTTTGCTTCTCTCCGGTATTTGCCACAAGCACAGCCCCGGTCTTCTTCTGTATATCCGAAACGGCAAGCACGTGGTCAAAATGCGCGTGGGTAAGAAAAATACATTTTATCTCAACTCCGGCTTCATCTGCCGCGGCAAGAATTTTTTCCGCATCCTCTCCCGGGTCAATAACCACCGCATCGTGCCCATCGTGCACAAGATAACAGTTTGTGCCGAGATATCCGACAGGGATTGTTTTTATGTTCATTTCTTCTCAACCTTTCCGAACACATCCTCTGTATCCATTACCACGGTAACCGGTCCGTCATTTACGGATTCAAGCTCCATATACGCACCGAACACACCGGTTTCCGTCTTATACCCCGCATCGCGAAGCAGAGCGACGAAATACTCATAAAGCGGGCGTGCAAGCTCCGGCCGCGCCGCATCGACAAAGCTCGGACGGTTTCCTTTCTGTGTATTTGCATACAGCGTGAAGTTTGACACAACCATCATTGAGCCGTGCACCTGCGAGCACGAGAGATTGAGCTTTTCCTCGGAATCCTCAAATATACGCATCTGTGATATTTTTTTTGCAAGATACTCTGCATCCGCCGTAGAATCGGAGGTTGATACACCGAGAAGAATAAGAAGTCCGTTTCCTATCTCCGAATGGGTTCTTCCGTCTATCTTGACCCTGGCGGATTTCACCCGCGTAATTACTGTTCTCACTTTCTTTTCCTCCTTAAAAGTTCGTTAACTGAGTGCACGCTTTACATCTATCACGCCTGTTACGCTATGAAGCTTGTTCATCACAAATTCAAGCTGTTCTTTGCCGTTGGTGTTCATTACTATATTGATAACTGCATATCCGTCACCGAGGCGGCGTGCATCAAGCTGATGCACGGGAATTTTTATGTTGTTCAAAACCGCCGCAATATCCATAACAAGGCCGTTGCGGTCTTTTGCAGATATCTGCAGAGAGGTCTGGAACTTATCCTTGATATCATCTGCCCACGAAACCGCAATCCAGCGCGTTAAGTCGTTTGCATCCTTCATTGCGTTGACAACGTTCTGACAGTCAGAACGGTGAACGGAAACGCCGTATCCGCGCGTTATAAAGCCGATAATGCTGTCACCCGGAATAGGCGTACAACAGCGTGCAAACTTTACAAGGCAGTTTTCAACTCCAGGCACAATAACGCCGGAATTTGAAGTTTTCGGCTTCGGCGATGCCGCAATCTTCTCTCTTACCGCTTCATCCGCATTCTCCGGTGGCGGCGCATTTCTCGCAAGCTCTGACTTAACACGGTTTACAACGCGGGAAATCTTCGTTCCGCCGTAACCGATGCTCGCAAAAAGCTCGTCAACCTTTGAAAACGACATTCTGCCCGAAACGGTCGCAATCGCAGCGACAACCTCTTCGTCCGCAAAATTAATTTCTTCGCGGCGAAGCTCCCGTTCAAGCTCCGTGCGTCCGCGGAGAATGTTTTCTTCACGGCACTCTTTCTTGAACCACTGCTTTATTTTATTGCGCGCTTCACCTGTTTTTACAATTTTAATCCAGTCACGGCTTGGTCCCTTACCTGCATTTGATGTAAGAACCTCTACAATTTCACCGTTCTGGAGCTTATAATCAAGCTGAACCATACGGTTATTGACCTTTGCACCAACCATTCTGTTTCCGACAGCGGAATGGATGGAATACGCAAAATCTATCGGTGTTGAACCTGCCGGAAGGCTTATAACGTCACCGTTCGGCGTGAAAACATATACCTCATCACTGAACATATCGGTTTTGAGCGATGAGACAAAATCCTCATCCTCAACCTCTTGATTTTCAAGA
>JAFQGO010000106.1:0-6227 GCA_017398225.1 Oscillospiraceae bacterium
GAATCCCAGATACGCAGAAAACTGTGCCCAGTATATTGCCTCATTTTCGTTTACGGGAATGAAAGAGCTTCCGCAAGCAACGTCTCTTATTGCCGAGATTGAAGATGAGTTGTATGTCGGTGCAACTGTTGATGTTGATGTTTCGGTCAGACTTACGGACGGTACCGAGTACAGAATAGAAAAAATGCTTTCGGGAGAGGATGAAGAAACAAATACATATTCTTTAACGAGCACGGACGAAGAAGTTGTTGTTGTAAATCCCGACGGTACGGTAAAAGCGGTGGGAACAGGAAAGGCGGGGATTGTTATCTCTGCCGATATCGAAGGCTCGACAATAGAAAAGACCGTACCGGTTACGGTAGGTTCCGCCGTCTTTGATAAAGTTGAATTGCAATTTTCGTCCGACAGGCTTTTCATCGGCGGACAGATAACCGCTTCTGTAAGAGCACTTCTCGATAACGGCGAGGAGATCAATTCCCGGGACTATTCCGTGGTTATATCTTCAAATCCTGATTCTGTTGCAACAACTGAAGGTAATGTAATTACCGGTGTGTCTGAAGGAAATATTGAGGTTACGGCCGAGGTGTGGTTTAACGAAGAAATGAAAAGTAAAACAGAAACGCTTATGGTAGAGCCGGTTAAGCTTAGTGCAATAGAAGCCTCTGTTGACAAAAAGTTTATAAGTCTTCTTGATGATACCGGAGGGAAGATATCGGTTAAGGGCGTTAATAATGACGGATCCGATGCATCGATTGAAGGTGCGCTGCTAACGTATAAAGCGATAGATACAGAGTTTGTGGATGTGACGGAAGACGGCTTCGTAAAAGCAAAAGCTGCAGGCCTTGCAGATATAGAGGTTACGGCAGATATCGGCGGCATAATCTTTACCGACATCCTCACTGTTGTGGCATCTTCCGCGAAATCCGCTCCTACGATTTATACTTATTCAATGCGCGAAAATGCGAAAGAGAATGCCGGTAAATATGATTGGGCGAAGGCGCTTAAGAAAGATGCGGTCACAAATGCAGATGAATTTCTCGTACATCTTGACGAGCTGTATGAAATGATTCCTTATGAAGGAATTCCGCGTGCATTTATGGTCGGGCTCAAGATGGACCCGAACGGATACAGCTGTATCTATTGTGGTGAGGATTTGCGAAACAGCTACGGAAGCTACGCATGGGAAATAGATCCTTTTGCCCGCCCGTGGAAAATACAATGCCCGTCGTGTAAAAGACTTTTCCCGTCAAACGATTTCGGAAGCTTCTACAAACTTGGCTTTGATGAACATGGTCAATTTAATGTAGAGCGTGCAAGGCAAAAACACCATGAAATGCTCTTCCATGCAGATGGCTCCGAATGTTCTTGTCAGGTTCCAACGACTGAACATACTAAAGAATGGTATGAGTTCTATGGCTATGGAAATAAGACCGGATATTTGTATAACGAGCTTTATTCGGAAGTAGGAAGTGTTGAAAGCAAAATAGTTCTCGGGCAAAATGAAACCGCCGAGCGTTGGGGCGTCGATGACGGTCTCGGTTATGTTACAGGAGAAATTGCAGAAAACAACAAGCCTGAGAAAAAGACATTCATTGCATATTACAATTCGCTGGGGCTTTGGGTAAGAAATGGTGGTTCTCAGGGAAAGTACATCATTGATGCACTGGATAGTCTGCGCGATGCCTATCTTTACACAGGAGATATCAAGTATGGAAGAGCGGGTGCAATTCTTGTAGACAGAATCGCGGATGTTTATCCGAGCTATGACCTCAGACCATGGGCTCAGGATTATCCTAACTCTGACGGAGGAAGAAATACAGGAAAGATTGTCGGGGCTATTTGGGATTGCGGTCTTATTACTTCCGTAATTCGTGCATATGATGCGTTTTATCCGGCAATGGAGGATGAGTATGTAATTCGCTATCTATCGGAGAAGGCTGCAACATATAATCTCAATAATACAAAAACATCTGCAGATTTGATTCGCGAGAACTGCGAAACGGGTATTTTGAGAGAAACCTTCAAAGCGGCAAAAACATCTCAGGTATACGGAAACTTTGGTATGCATCAGCAGTCTGTGGCATTTGCGGGAGTAGCGCTTGACGCAGAGGCGGAAACACGCGAGATGTTTGATTGGCTCGCTGCGTATAGCTCGCTCACAAAGGACGGCGTTGTAACAACAGCCAACTCCGGCGGTGAAATGCTTACTCGCTATATCAATGATGTTGACCGCGACGGTTTCGGTAACGAGGTTGGCGCCGGATATAACAGAGTTTGGTACACAAATACACTTGATATAGCAGAGTTATTGGAAAATTATGATTTCGATACAGAGATAGATCTTTACGAGAATCCAAAGTACATTAAGATGCTTTCCGCACAGATATCAATGACTCTTGCAAACGGCGCAACTTTGTCTGTCGGCGATGAAGGCTCAACGGCTTCAACGGGGCAGACCATGAAGGCAGATACACAGATTTTGGCATTTGCCAGAACAGGAGAACCCAGGTTTGCACAGCTTGCATATTATCTCAACGGAAACTCTGTTGATGACCTTCATCTCGATATCTTCCAAGAAAACCCCGAGAATATCCAAAGTGAAGTTAAGGGCGTAATCGAGGAATACGGAGAACTCAAATTAGAGAGCGAGAATAAGGCCGGTTACGGGCTTGCAATCATGCGTGGCGGAGACTTATATAATCCGTCGAGCTTAAGCGCGAAAAAAGACACACGCAGAGATGTTTGGATGTATTACGGAAGGAACAATACAGCTCATGCGCATTTTGATAAATTGCAGCTTGGTATTGATGCTTACGGCTTCAACTTTATGCCGGATTTAGGATATCCTGCAGCGACAGGGAGTGATCCAAACAGACATCAGTGGGTTAATGCAACGATTTCTCATAATACAGTCGTTGTAAATGAAAAGCGCCAGAACAGCGTTGTTAGTGCAAAGCCGTTACATTTCGATGATTCCGACATAGTCAAAGTAATAGATGTTGATGCATCAAATGTTTATTCCGAAACGAGTATTTACAGACGCACAGCGGTGACGGTTGAAGCTAACGATGATGTTGCATATACGGTTGACTTCTTCAGAATAAAGGGCGGGAAAGATCATCTTTACAGCTTCCATACTCAATCGAATACATCTGAAGTTGTTTTCGGTGTTGATCTTATTCCTCAGACTGACGAAAACGGAAATTATGTAGGCTCATATGCAGGCAGAGATGTTCCGTTTGGTAACGATCCTGATACCGTTGCAACGGATGCGCTTGCACCTCTTAAATATCCGAGAGGTTACACATGGCTCAGAAATATACGCCGTGACGCAGAACCGGATAGCGGAACTTTTTCCGTGAACTTTAAACAGACAGATTTCAATCGTTCGGCGGCAGATAGTAAGAATCTCAACATGAGAATAACAATGCTCAATGATTGGGTTCCGACAGATGTTACCATTGCTGTTGGTGAAACCCCGCTCATTGCTGCAAACGAAAATATTCCGGAGCTTGATTATCTGCTCGTAAAGCGCAGCGGAAACGACCTTGATACTTTGTATACGTCAGTGCTTGAACCATACAAGGGTGAGAGATACATAAGTGATATCCAGTCTGTTGATCTTTCGGTCAAAGATGGCTCAGAGGAAGATTCCGATATTGCTAAGGCAATCAAGGTTATCCATACATCCGGTAAGATTGACTACATCATTTATGCCACAAACAATTCTGTTACATATTCGGTAACAGACGGCGACACAAACTTTGATTTCCGCGGCGTTGTGGGAGTATACACAGTAAATAGCGCGGGCAAGAATATTTACAGCTATGTAAATGACGGCGATATTATAGGAGCGAACATTTCGGAGTCTGCGGCATTTTCAGGAAAAGTTGTAGACTTCACGCGAGAGCTGTCTGCAGGGAACAGCATAACAGTAAAGTTTGATACCGATGTTGATGTAAGCTTGCTGCCGGGAAAATACATTTATATATCAAATACCGGCAACTTTAACGGTTCGTATTTAATTTGCGGCGCATCAAAATCAGGTAATAATGTTATTCTTGATGTTGGAGATGTAACGCATATAACACAATTTGCCATAGCTTCGGATACAGACAGCGGCTACTCATATAACATTGCTAAAGGTCAGAAGTTCACGATTCCCGTTGCAGTTGCATTTGATAACGGACCGGTTTTTGATACGGTAAATGATGAATTCACAGCAACTGCGGGAAACAGCTTTGTAACACAGGTGAATGCGGTAAGCCCCGAAAACGAAAAAATAAGCTATACTGCACACATTATACCGAGAGGCGCTTCTGTTGACTGTGAAACAGGTAAGATTACATGGAAACCTGCTGCGTCACAGGTCGGAGAAAATCATTTTGCGATAATAGCAACTGACGAATCCGGGAGAGCGTGTGTGACACATTTTGATGTTCAGGTGTATGGCTCGACAACCGGAAGTAAGCCTGAGACCTCGGAATCCGACCGTTCCGACGAAACATCTGTCAGTAACGGCGGTGGTGGCGGAGGAGGCGGTGGCGGTACTGCATCGGATAACGCCAATTCTTCCGATCAAACCGATGCAGGGGAGAAAGACCCTGTTCTTTCGCAAGACAACGTTGATGGCTCGACTCAACCTGATGCAGGTGACGGCAGTTCTGACGTTCCGAACTTCATAGACCTTGGCAACTACGCATGGGCAGCAGATGCAATTAATGCGCTTGCACAGAACGGAATAATTAAGGGAACAACATCTGACACGTATTCACCGGCAAACAACATAACACGCGCAGATTTTGCTCTGCTGCTCGTTCGTGCGTTCAAACTGACATCGGATAACAAAGAGAATTTTTCGGATGTTTCTGCCGCTGATTACTTTGCGCCCGAACTTGCGATAGCAAGGAATACAGGAATTGTAAATGGTATCGGCGATAACGAATTTGCGCCGAGAAGCTTTATCACCCGTCAGGATATGATGGTAATTGTATATCGTGTGCTCCAAGCCTTCCTCCGGGAGGAAGGTGGCGCGGGCGAAGCCCGTGACGGAAGGAGTATGACGGACGTATCAGAGAGTAACAACGTTGCGTCGGACTCCCTCAGTCTCGCGATGCTCGACAGCTCCCTCCCGGAGGGAGCCTCGGCAGAGGAGTATGCTGACTTCGCCACTGTCGCGGATTACGCACAAGACGCGGTTTCATCACTCATCGGTGCAGGTCTTGTAAACGGCAAAAGCGGACACATTGCGCCGACAGATTATACAACACGTGCCGAAGTTGCGGTGCTTATATACCGTATTTTGGAATATATTAAATGACGAAAGGGAGAAAAAACATGAAAAAGTTATTATCAATTATCCTTGCATTAACCCTGATTGCAGGGCTTATCCCATCGGTTTTTGCAGATAACACAACAACAGAGCTTGTCTATGATTTCACGGCTGAGAATGATACATGGTCACTTGGCGTAGCGAGTCAATCGGCAAACTTTAAATCCACACCGGCAGGACTACGTTGGACGTTCTATCTTGCCGAAGCCGGAGATAAAAACGAAAACGAAAATGCAGTAGTTCCTACTTTCGGTGTCGAAGATACAGTTGCACGTGCGGCAACGGTAGAATTGAAAAGTTTAAAAGCCGGCACATATAATGTTTTAGTGAATGCCGTAAAAAGAAATTCGGGCGCTGTAATGGAGCTCCATCTTGTAAAGAAGACATCGGCAGTCGAAGAATATATGACAAAAGAGAATATTGCAGACTATGTGAAAACGCTCGGAAGCAAAACCCGTCTCGGTAAGATTGATATTTGTGCTGAAGAGAGTGCTAAGTTCAATTCTTTTGCTGTAAGCGAAGATGGTGATTACTACCTTGTAATGATTCCGATCGGCTCAAATCAAAGTTTTGAAGCATTGTATAGCGAGGCTGCATCCAAGTATTATGCGTTTAATGACATCAGCAAAATCACATTTTCTCCGGTGGCATATCCTCGAATATTCGTTTATAATCTCAACTCTCAGGCATTCAACCTTTCTACAAGCGAATACGTTTCAGCAAATGACTCGCAAACGGCAGGAGTTTTGAAATATAATGGTACAAATAATTCAAATAATACAACTGAGAAACGTAATGCAAATGGAGCTTGGGTAGGAACTAAAAATAATACTGCGACTGCCGCGGTAAGAAATGTCAATTCTCTTGCTTATACCTATATAAAAGATGGAGAAAA
>JAFQGO010000007.1:0-16743 GCA_017398225.1 Oscillospiraceae bacterium
AATATGAGTTCTACACGGTTGTCCATGCCGTACACAACTTCTGCGTTGTTGATATGTCAAACTTCTACCTCGATGTTATCAAGGACAGACTTTACTGCGACAGCGTTGACGGCGCATCCCGCCGCGGCGCACAGACTGTTATCTATCGCATTCTTGATACTCTTGTACGCATCCTCTCTCCGATTCTTGCATTTACAAGCGATGAAATCTGGAAGGCAATGCCGCATCATGACGGTGTCCGTCTTGAAAATGTTATGCTTAATGATATCCCGAAAGTTGATGAGACTGTTCTTGATACAGCTCTTGAGCAGAAGTGGGAGCGCGTCGCGGCTCTTCGTGACCGTGTAAACCGTTCGCTTGAAGAGGCACGTGCCGCAAAGGAAATCGGAAAGTCTCTTGAGGCTAAGGTTACGATTTCCGCAAACGGTGAGGCTTATGACTTCATCAATGCAATTGACGGTCTTGACAAGCTCTTTATCGTATCGTCTGTAAATGTTACCAAGGATGAAGCGCTTGGCAGCGAAATCGAGAGCATTTCGGTCAAGATTGAAAAGGCATCCGGCACAAAGTGCCCGCGTTGCTGGACGTTCTCGGAAGAAGCAGGAACCGATCCTGAGCATCCTGAGCTTTGCCCGCGTTGTACTGCTGTTGTTAAGGGGTAAGACGGTAAGTTGGTGATTGTTCAGTTTTTAACCGTTGTGCTTCTTACAGCACTTGACCAAATTACAAAGCTGTGGGCGGTAAAGTCACTTCGTCCGTTCGGAGAAATACCGATTATCGAAGGTGTGTTCAATCTGCGTTATGTTGAAAATACCGGCGCTGCGTTTTCCATACTTCAGGGCAAAACCGTTCTGCTCACGGTTATTCCGATTGTTGCGTGTGTTTTTATGGTTTATATTCTTTTGACAAAGAAAATAAACTCAAGGCTCGGAAGCTGGGGAATTACGCTGATTTTCTCAGGTGCGCTCGGAAACCTCATTGATCGCATTTTTCGCGGTGCGGTTGTTGATATGTTTGATTTTGAGCTTATCAATTTTCCGGTTTTCAACGTCGCTGATATATGCGTAACCGTCGGTGCAGTTCTGTTCTTTATCTACGCAATATTCTTTTATGATAAGGCAGAGAAGAAAGATGAATAAGGTTATCCTCACGGCAGAAATATGTGATGAAGGAACACGTCTTGACGTGTTCCTCTCGCAAAAATTGGATATAACAAGAAACGCCGCAGCGGCTCTCATTGAGAGCGGCGGCGTTTCGGCGCTCAAAAAGAATTACAAGCTGCGCGCGGGGGATGAGATAGAAGTAACGATTCCCGAGCCACGCGAAATTGATGTTGTTCCGCAAAACATACCGCTGGACATTGTTTATGAGGACGATGATCTGCTGGTTATCAACAAGGCGCGCGGAATGGTGGTTCACCCCGCCGCGGGAAATCCTGACGGAACGCTTGTAAATGCGCTTATGTATCATTGCGGAGAGCGCCTTTCGGGAATAAACGGAGTTCTTCGTCCCGGTATTGTGCACAGGCTTGATAAGGACACAAGCGGACTTATGCTTGTCGCAAAAAACGATATTGCACATAACGGTCTTGCAGAGCAGATAAAGGTTCATTCCGTGCGCCGTGAGTATCATACTGTCGTTATCGGGAACCTGCGTGAAGATACGGGTACAATCTCAGCTCCTATCGGCAGGCATAAAACCGACCGCAAGAAAATGGCAGTTACGGAGAATAACTCAAAGGAAGCTACAACGCACTACAATGTAATTGAGCGCTATCGCGGTTTTACATATGCGTCCTGCCTTTTAGAAACCGGGCGCACGCACCAGATACGCGTTCATATGTCACACATCGGGCATCCCGTTGTCGGCGATGCCGTGTACGGTGCGCGTGATAAGCTCGGTCTTGCGGGACAGTGCCTTCACTCAAAAAACGTCACATTTGTGCATCCGTGCACCGGGGAGGAAATGTATTTTGAATCAGCCCTTCCGGATTACTTTGAGGAAATCCTCAGAAAGCTGAGGAAAAGCTATGAATAATTATCTCCTTTTTGCATATGCAATATGGAATTTTGCCGTTTTTTTGCTTTACGGAATTGATAAGTGGAAGGCAAGAAGAGATGCATGGCGTATCCCTGAAAAGACGCTCATTCTCTGCGCTGTATTTTTCGGCGCAGTCGGTGCGTATTTCGGGATGAAGAAATTTCGCCATAAAACCCGTCATGCAAAGTTTAGGATTCTTATTCCTGCGCTTGCTGTGCTGAACGTAGCAATTATCGCCGCTTTTGGCATTGCACCCGAAAAAACTCTTGAAATACTTGAAAATCTTTAAAAACAATGGTCAAGGCTCACGGTGTTGATTTAACAGCACCGTGAGCCTTGTATAAGGGGGATGAGTATGGGGATGCTTATCAGTAAAGCGTTGCAGGTGTTGTCTGCAATTTTGCTTCCTGAAGCCTGAATGAAAGGGTCAGGCTTTGTCCGTTACGGTATACGGTAAACGAAACCGTATCACCGACGTTGTGCGAATCAATGATTTTTTTGATGTCTGCAAAGCCTGAGATTTTTTGCCCGTCAACTGCAGTGACGATATCACCGCGGCGAAGGCCCGCATTTGCGGCGTTCGAATTTGGCGTAACATCAACTATATATACGCCGCCGCGCGTCCATGCACCTGTGAATAGATTAAATGAGGTGCCTTGTTCTTTAAAGGTAAGCCCGAGGTCAATTCGTCCTGAAACATACCCTTGGCTGATTATCTGATTTATGACATTTTTTGCTGTATCAATCGGGATTGCAAATGCAAGGCCTTCGATATCACTGCCGGAGGATTTTGCGTTTACAACGCCGATAAGCTGACCGTTTGCATTAAAAAGTCCGCCGCCTGAGTTTCCCGGATTGACTGCTGCATCTGTCTGCAAAAGCGTCATTTTTTCGTTGTCAATTTCAATCTGGCGGTCAAGCGCACTTATTAGTCCCTGCGTAACAGTTCCGCCGAGCTCGCCGAGAGGGTTGCCGATTGCCACTACCGGCTCGCCGACCTTCAGAGAAGCGGAAGTGCCGAGCGTTGCGGCTTTGAGAGAGGTCTCATTGATTTTTATGACCGCAAGATCTGTTTTGGCATCTTTACCGATAAGCGTGGCGGGATATTCCTTTCCGCTTGCAAGTGTTACGGAAATTTTTGATGCACCGTCGATAACGTGGTTGTTTGTTGCGATATAACCGTCTGACGTAACGATAACTCCGCTTCCGGCGCCTTCGGATACAAACTGACCGAAGCGGATGTCGTTCTGAACGCTTTCCGTTCTTATTTCAACGACGCTGTCGGCACAGGACTCTTCAACCGATACTGCGCTGAATCCCGAACCTGAAAGGGAAACCGGTGTTGCGTTTATTGAGTGTACCGGAACATCATTGCCAACAATGCTGTTTGCAAGAAGTCCGCCTCCAAAACCCATCGCTCCGGAAAGAACGGAAATAGATAGCAGCATTGCGGCGCCTTTTACTCCGCGGCGATTGCTTTTATCAGAATACGAATTATTTTCGGATTTTACGATTTTGAACATCACAAAGCCTCCTTTGCTGTTTGTGTTTTTATTTTATCACGCAATTTTTGAAAATGTTTGAAGTGTCTGTAAATAAATGAGAAATAAACAGTGAATAATGTGTAAACGACAAATTTTTCTTGAAAAAGACGCGCAAAGGGTGTATTATTATATGTATGAAGGGAGAGGTTTACAAATGATTAATGTAGACATCACAAGGACAAAGAGCCTTGTAACAGACAAAGAGCTTGATTTGATTGCTCCGCGCCTTGCGGCAGCACATGACACGCTGGTTGGCGGAACAGGTGCCGGTTCTGATTTTCTCGGTTGGGTTCGCTTGCCGGATGAAATTGACAGGGAAGAGCTTGCGCGCGTTAAAAAGTGTGCAGAGAAAATAAAGAGCGACTCTGATGTGCTTGTAGTTATCGGTATCGGAGGCTCATATCTCGGCGCGCGTGCGGCTATTGAGTTTATCAAAGGAAACACATATAACCAGCGCACAGGCGGTTGCCCCGAGGTTTATTTTGCGGGTAATAACTTAAGCACAGATTATTTAAACGAAATCATTGAGATTATCGGTGACCGTGATTTTTCGATAAACGTTATCTCAAAGTCCGGCTCAACCACTGAGCCCGCTGTTGCTTTCCGTCTCTTTAAAAATCTTATTGAGAAAAAGTACGGTAAGGAAGAGGCAAAGCACCGCATTTATGCAACTACCGATAAATGCCGTGGGGCACTGAAAAATCTCGCAACGAATGAAGGTTATGAGACCTTTGTTGTTCCGGATGATATCGGCGGAAGATACTCTGTTCTTACGGCAGTCGGTCTTCTTCCGATGGCTGTTGCCGGAATAGATATTGACGCGGCGCTTCTCGGTGCAAAAAAGGCAATGGATATGCTCACCGTTACAAAAGATTTTTCAAATCCCGCGTGGACATATGTAGGCGCCCGCAACGTAATGTATGAAAAGGGCAAAAAAATTGAAATTCTTGCATGCTTTGAGCCGAAGTTCAAGTATATGGCAGAGTGGTGGAAGCAACTCTACGGAGAAAGCGAAGGTAAGGATAATGTAGGTATCTTCCCGGCATCTGTTGAGTTTACCGCAGACCTTCACTCTATGGGACAGTATATCCAGCAGGGTGAGCGTATTCTTATGGAAACTGTCGTATCGCTCGGCAAGCCTGCATCGGATATTGTTGTACCCGAGAATCCGGAGGATTTTGACGGGCTTAATTATCTTGCGGGTAAGAGCGTTGATTTTGTCAATGAAAATGCATACAAAGGAACGGCAATTGCCCACGAGGACGGCGGCGTGCCGAATATGTGCATCTCGCTTTCCGGCTCTGATGCGGAAAGCTTTGGGTATATGGTATACTTTTTTGAGTTTGCCTGCGGCCTTTCCGGTTACACTCTCGGCGTAAATCCTTTTGACCAGCCGGGCGTTGAAGCATACAAAAAGAATATGTTTGCGCTTCTCGGAAAGCCGGGTTATGAAGAACTTCTGAAAGAAATTTTGGAAAAGTAACAAATTTTTTAAAAAAGCCATTGAGATTTTTCGAAAAATATGTTACTATATATACAGGACAACTCAACCATACGGTTGAAATTCGGCAATCGCTTGCCGTGAAAGCGATGACCGCAGGGTTTTGCGGAGATAGGAGTAATTATGGTTCGCGTAATTATGGGACTTCAGGGCCATGGAAAAACAAAGCAGATTATTGAGCTTACAAACAAAGCCGCAGCCGAAGATTTAACGGTTGCTTGCATTGAGCGCGGCACTAAGCTTACATATGATATAAGCCATAAGGCACGTCTGGTTGACGTTTCAGGATACTTTATCGAAAGCTACGAGCACCTTAAGGCATTTATCTGCGGAATGCATTCGGGAAACTATGATCTCTCGAAGATATTCATCGACAGCCTTTACAAGGTTTCCAAGTGCGATTTCACAAAGCAGACGGAAGAATTCCTTCTTTGGGCAGAGAGCTTCGGGGCAGAACACGGCATTGATTTCGTAATCACAATCAGCGCCGACGACAAAACTGCAACGGACACAATCCGCAAGTTTTTCTAAATAACTGAAAATACCGAGCACCGCTTCGTATCAATACGAAGCGGTGCTTTTCTGATTGGTGTTCTTTTTCTCTTATAATCCCAATATGTTTTTGTGATGTCCGATGTCAAGAAGCAAAATGATAATGCCACTTTCGTATTTCCACAGAATGCGAATATCCATATTCACACTCATTTCAAAAACATTATTTATGCCTTGTACTTTTTTTGTACGCAACGATGGATAAAATGGATTTTGGATAAATAGTTTTAATTTGTTTGCTACTAACTTTTGCTCTTGAGTTGTAAATGATTTTAGATTTTTTTCAAATTCTTTTGTGTATTTTAATTTATACATTGTCTATATTTATCCCCATATCAGCAAACATATCTTCAACCGTATCGAAACTTTCCTGAGAGGAAAGCTCAATTTCGGAATCTTTTATTATTTTTGCAATTTTTAATAGTTTGTCTTTGGGATATACTATAACGGGGCAAAGAAATATTCCACCGTCTTTTTCGATAATGTCAAATTTATCGCCTTCGGAAATTCCTAACTTTTTGATAATTTCTGCCGGTATGGTAATTTGAGAACGACCTCTGATTTCTGCCAACATATTTAATCACTCCTCGTGAAATCTGAAATTCTGATTTTCTTACAGTATTAGTATATGCAATTTTTTTGGAAAAGTCAATATTGTTTTTTTGAAATTTTGTAAATCATAAAAATGTGTTTTATGCGCCTGCATCATTCTCAGTGTCATTCTGAGGCAGCGCCGAAGAATCTCATCTTTTATATAATTTTTCTTGACACAGGAAATTATTTGTGTAGCAACAATCGGAGTTTGCGTTTTTCGGTGCGTAGCCTTCGGTTGAGGGTTGCGCATTTTTTAGTTATATATCTTGTGGAGGTAATCATATGTTTGAAAACATCGAGACGAAGATTAAAAAAGTAGCGAGTGTTCTGCTGGGAGCAGGGATTATTGCAGATATTGTACTTGCGATAATCATGTTCGTTATAAGTGCAGAAACAGATGAGCGTTTATTTACCACGTATGGAGTTTTGTTTTTAATAATAGGACCGCTGTGCACGTGGATGAGTTGTCTGTTTATTTATGGCTTTGTTGCATTCACTCCTACTGAACAATTTTTTGATAAACGCTAAAATCTTTCAGTAGAAGTGAAAGAAATGCTTGATAAAATAAAAATCTTGCAGTATAATATAGATGAGGTGGTAAGCATGATTTTACGTGAACATTATATCGAGCGGATTCGTCCGTTTTTTGAGTCCGATTTGATAAAAATAATAACGGGCATTCGTAGGTGCGGAAAATCGGTTATTATGGAGCAAATTATTAAAGAAATAGTAGAAAAGACCGATAACATTATTTACCTTAATTTTGAAGATAAAAAGATATCTGCAAACATAACGGATGCGGAACAGCTTATATCTTATGTGGAAGAAAATAAAAAAGCCGGAAAATGCTATTTGTTTTTTGATGAAATCCAAACTCTTGACGGTTGGCAGGATGCCTGCAAAACTTTGAGGCTTTATGATTATTCTCTGTTTATTACGGGTTCCAATTCCAAGTTACTGTCGGGGGAATTTACGAAAGAGCTTTCGGGAAGATATGTTGCATTTCGTATCAGACCGTTTGTCTATAAAGAAATAGCTGAATACGCCAAGGAGCTTGGAAAAGAAGTTTCTGTTACGGATTATCTTGTCTGGGGCGGTTTTCCAAAACGTATTGAGTTTGATTCCGTTGATGCACAAAGCAGATATTTAAATGATCTTGATGATACAATTGTTATCAACGATTTAATAGGAAGATACAAGATACGGAAAGAAAGCCTGTTCAAGAGTTTGGTGAATTTTGTTTTGCGCAGTAACAGCCGTATATTCTCAGCAAGCTCTATTCGTGATTATATTAAGAAAGAACATACAAGCTGTTCGGTAAATACAATAATGAAATATCTCGGCTATCTTGAGGAAGCGTATATTATTGAATCCGTAAAGCCATATTCCATGAAAACCAAGAAAGAACTTGCGTATCATTTAAAGATATATAATGCGGATGTCTGTTTTAATTCCATCCGTTGTATGAACAACCGCTTTGATCTTACGCACAATATGGAAAATATCATATACAATGAACTCATTTATATGGGATATGAAGTGTATGTATATGACAATAACGGCAGAGAAATAGATTTTTTAGCAACTAAAGATACAAAGCAGTATTACGTACAGGTAGCGTATAGCGTAGCGGAAGAAAAAGCGTATCAGCAAGAGTTCAGTGCTTTCAGAAATATAGATAATTTGTCGCAGAAGATCATAATCACCAATGATGATATCGATTATTCAACCAGTGTTGTAAGGCATATAAAATTAAAAGACTTTTTGCTGTTGGAAAGCTTGTAATATACTTAAATACGGAATATCTACTTCCTGAAATTCTGCGTTAGGTAATACTTATACGTTGAAAGTGCGTTGTAAGCAGAGGCAACTCCGGCGTGGGTGTAAGGTCCGAGAAGATTATCTCTGGGTCCCGCGGAATTGACCAGTCCGTCATACAAAACAAATCCCGAGTTGCGAGTTCCGGCGGCGATGTTTTCTCCGCATTGCATCCATCTTATGCCCTGCTGTGTCAGCCTTTTTGCGACATTGCTGCCGTCAAGTCCCGTGTGGTCAAAATAATCGTTTTTTGCCATATCCTCGCTGTGGAGAAGTGCAACCTCTTCGATTGCTTCATCCCACTTTAGTGGCTTAAGACCGTGCTGAACGCGGAAGCCGTTTGTCAGATGAAAATTAAGACGGCTTTCTCCAATAAGCTGTTCGTCGCCAACAGATATTTTGTTACTGTAGAAATTGTTTGTGATATATACTGCGTGAATTGTGCCGCCGGCATTCTGATCGGTATAAATATATTCGCTTTTTTCTGCATCATCACCTGCGCGAAGTCCGCCGTATTCAAATCCCGGAGCGGATGATGCGAGAGCAACTACCAAGCCGTCTGCCACCCCTGCCGCAAAGAAATTTTCGTATGTGTCGGTACCGTATATATACAATATAAACTCATTTGCGGATTGAAGTGCTTCATCGGGTGCGGGGAGTGCTTCGGCACTCATACCGATAAAATATTCGCTTTCGCCTACTGTGAGCTTGTACTTCTCCGGTATGATGATTGCACGGTAAATGTATTTTGCAACATCGCCGCGCGTTGCAGGAGAATTTCCGAGGCTTCCGTAAAGAAGATTTGAATATTCAGACGTGGTAATTATTTCATGCTCATATGCGGTTTGGATGTACCCGCCGGGCCAACCGCCGCGTATTTCTGCAAGCTCACCTTTGCCGGATATGCATACGGCGATTTTTACAATCTGGTTGTGTGTGACATCGGTACCGGGGCTGAAGCGTCCGTTTCCGATGCCGTTGAGGATTCCGGCTTCTGTTGCAGACATAATATATTTTCTTGCCCAGAACTCATCGGCAACATCGTTGTAGATGCTTTTTACGGAAATATCAGTATCAAGCTTTGCGGCGCGAACTGCAATTGCAGAAACTTCTGCACGCGATATGCTTTTGTCGGGAAGAAAGGTTCCGTCGCCGTAGCCGGTGATTACCCCAAGGCTGTTAAGTGTGTCGACATACTTGTGATATTCGCTGCTTTCCGGAACGTCTGTGAAATCGACTGCATATGCATCAAAAGAGAAAAACAGACAAAGGGAGAAAAAAACAGGCAATAATTTTTTTATCATATCAAGAGCATCCTTTCTCAAAACTTAACGCGCGCAAAATTTGCGCGCGTCAAAATATTTTACTTATGCTTCCGATACGCCTACAACACCGGGGATGGAGATGATTTCACGGATGAATTCATTTCTTTCGCCGCGCATATCTGTATGTATCGTGATAACTGCCTTTTCGTTTGAGCCTTTGATTGCGATTATCTCAAAATGACGCATCGCAAACTCCTCAACGTAATCTGTAACGGTACGCTCGCCAATCGGGACGGTTACGTCGAAGGTAAGCGCGCTTGCGCGGATTTTGAGGGAGAGCGGGCGCAGAACGTAAATGGTAAACATCATAAGTGCAACGATGGTGAGCGCAACCTCTAAAAATCCTGCACCGATAACAAGACCAAGGCAACCTGTTGTCCAAAGCCCCGCAGCGGTTGTAAGCCCACGCACGCGGCTGCGATTTACGATAATGCTTCCCACGCCGAGAAAACCGATACCTGATATAACCTGTGCACCGAGACGCGTAATGTCGGTTATAGCGCCGTCCTGCATAGAGATGAGCTGGCTTACAATCATAACAGATGCCGCACCGAGGCAGACGATGATATGCGTGCGAAGCCCGGCATCATGCTTGCTGCTGGCACGCTCTATGCCGATGAGACCACCGAGAACAACGGAGGCGACGAGCCGAAGAAGGACGACGAGATAGACATCAAGATTAATATACGACAGTGCAACTTCCATAAAAAAACAGCTCCTTTAATTTTTTGAAAAAATAAGCAAAAAGACGCAGAGTGTTTTCTGCGTCTCCGGCTTTTGCTTGTGTGTACTTATATCGCGCGCTGAACCTTACCGGAACGGAGGCATCTTGTACAGACGTAAATATGACGGGGGGAACCGTCAACGATAGCCTTTACGCGTTTGATATTCGGTCTCCACATTTTGTTAGAGCGTCTGTGCGAGTGGGACACTTTAATGCCAAATGTCACGCCTTTTTCGCATATTGCGCACTTTGCCATTTGCCGCACCTCCTTAAAATCTTGTCAATAAACAGCATCTAATATAATAACAGATTTGACACCAAAATGCAAGTGTTTTTTTGAAAAAAATAAAAATTTTTACATAAAATATTTTTATCGAAACTTATTGCGGTGAAAAACGCACCAAAATCAGGTAAAATTGCTGAAATGTGGAACGAAAACCTATATTTGTGTGTTGCGACGCAGCGTAAATTGCGTTACAATATAGAAGACTATACCGGAAGGAAGTGGTGAAAATGAAAAAAATACTTATTTTTATGCTGTCGCTTATATTGCTTGCGCAAATGAGCTTTGCAGCAAACGTTACAATTGACGGAGAAAACTTAGAAGGCGCAAGGCTTATAAATTCCGTTACATACGTCCCGATGAGGACGTTTGCGGAAGCTTTCGACGAGGTTGAAGTGGCGTGGAATAACAATACTAAAACTGCAACTGTGAAGCAACAAGAAGCCGAAACCGGCGCGACAATCGGCAGAGGGTATATCGAATCCCGCGGGCGCGTGCTTTATTCGGGAAACGAGAATCTTATCATTGACGGAAGCACCTACATCCCGGTGCGCCCTCTTGCAAAGGCGCTTGGTGCGTCCGTTACCTGGGATAATGCCACAAAGACCGCCGAGGTGCGCTCCGGTGCAGAGAAGCTTTTGTCTGCGGATGAGTTTTACAACGCGAGCGACCTTTACTGGCTGGCGAAAATAATAAATGCCGAAAGTGAAGGAGAATCGCTTACAGGAAAGCTTGCTGTTGGAAATGTTGTTCTTAACCGCGTGGAAAGTCCGGAGTTTCCGAATAACGTCTACGACGTTGTTTTCGATAAAAAGGGCGGCGTTCAGTTTACACCCGTAGCAAACGGAAGTATTCATAAAGAACCGGGATGGGAGAGCTATCTCGCGGCAAAAATCTGTCTTGAAAGCTATAAGGTTACGGATAAGAATATCCTGTTCTTTTTAAACCCCGCCATATCGACAAGCACGTGGGTACCCAATAACCGGGATTATGTTATGTCCGTCGGCAATCACGATTTTTACGCATAGAACAGAAATGGAAGAGCGGGTGCAGAAGTTTAAAAACTTTGCACCCGAAGCTTTGTTGTTTTTGCTTTTTTTGCCGGAATTACGCATTTTATATATTCTTTATGCCTGCTTTCCGGCGAAAATTTGCATAGCGTTTTTGGAAATTTTAAAAAATTTATATTGAGTTATTGTCAAAAACAGTGTATAATATATATAATCTATGATTATGTCATTTAAATCTTACAGGAGGTTTGTATATGATATTAAACAACGACAAAGGCTCAATTGAGATAACAAATGAAGTGTTTACGGCAGTTGCCGGAGATGCGGCAACAAACTGCTTCGGTGTCCGCGGAATGGCAGACAGAAGCGTCAAGGACGGAATTGTCCGTCTCTTAAAGCGTGAGAATATGTCCAAGGGCGTAAAGGTAACGTTTGAGAATGAAACGGTAAATATTGATGTTCATATAATTGTGGATCACGGTGTCAATATCACCGCAATCTGTGAATCTATCATAAATGAAGTCCGCTACAATGTAGAGCGCGTAACGCGCGTAAAGGTCGGCAGCGTCAACGTAAAAGTCGATTCTATAATGGCAGAATAACGGAGGTGCCGATAAGTGAAAGAACAGATTACCGCCGCGGAGTTTCGCCGTATGGTGATATCCGCTTCCGCGGCAATAGATAACAACAAACAGAAATTAAACGAACTAAACGTATTTCCCGTTCCGGACGGCGACACAGGAACAAATATGTCGCTTACCGCACGCGCTGCGGCAACGGCGCTTTCTCCCGTTTCTCCCGAAACGGTAGGTGAGGCGGCAAATATTGCGGCGTCCGCGCGTCTTCGCGGTGCGCGCGGAAATTCGGGCGTTATCCTGTCGCTTTTGTTCCGTGGCTTTGCAAAGTCTTGTGCGGGAGCAGAAGCTCTTGATGCAAATTCTTTCGGCCGCGCCCTTTCCTCGGGAGTTGAGGCAGCTTACCGCGCGGTTATGAAGCCGGCAGAGGGTACCATCCTCACCGTTTCGCGCAAGGCGGCAGAAAAGGCGGTTGAGCTGTCTGAGAGCATTTCGGATATCGAAGAAATATTTGCAGAGGCAATTTCCGCGGCAAAGGTCGCGCTTGATGAGACGATGGAGCTTAATCCCGTTCTCAAAAAAGCGGGAGTTGTTGATGCCGGCGGTGCAGGCTGGGTGCTTGTGCTTGAGGCTATGCTTTCGTCCCTGCAGGGAAATGACGTTACGCTCTCTTCCGGTGAGGAAATCTCCGGTGCACCTGCGGCCTCCTTTGCAGAAATTGACGAGGAGATAACCTTTGCATACTGCACAGAGTTTATCGTAAACATAAGCCGCGAAGGTAAAAAGCTTGACGTGGCAAAGCTTCGCGCATACCTTGAATCAATCGGTGATTGCGTTGTTGTCGTTGATGATGATGACATTATCAAGGTTCACGTTCACACCAACGAGCCGGATAAGGCACTTTGCCGTGCGCTTACCTACGGCGAGCTTACAAATATAAAGATTGACAATATGCGCTATCAGCATAACGAAAAGGTTGTTTCGGGAACAAGCTCAGCGAAGAGTGAGCCGGAGAAGCCTGCAATTGCTCCTGCAGAGAAGAAATACGGCTTTGCCGTTGTCGGTGCGGGCGAGGGAATTCTCAGCGTTTTCCGTGACCTCGGAGCAGATACGCTTATTGAAGGCGGACAGACCATGAACCCGTCCACCGACGATATTCTTGCGGCGGTAAATGCCACTCCGTCGGAAATCGTTTTTGTTCTCCCGAATAACAAAAACATCATTATGGCGGCACAGCAGACTGCACTTCTCACAGAAAAGCAGGTTGTTGTTCTTGAAACGAAAACCGTGCCGCAGGGGATTTCTGCAATGTTGGCGTTCAACCCGGACGGAAAAACGGAAGAAAATGTTACGGCTATGATGGAAGCGGCAGGAAATGTTTCTACCGGCTCTATCACCTACGCCGCAAGAGATAGCGAGTTTGACGGTTATTCCATCAAGGAAGGCGAGTATCTCGCGCTTTCGGAGGGCAAGCTTTCCGCGTCCGGTAAAGACCTTTCTGAGGTTGCAGAGAAGCTTATTTCCGATATGGGAATAGCAGACCGCGGCTTTGTGACGGTTTTTTATGGCGAAGGGGTAAATGCCGATGATGCAGCCGTTGTTGAAAATATCTGCAAGGAAAACGCAAAGGATGCCGAGGTTATGCTCCTTGACGGCGGTCAGCCGGTATACTATTATTTAATTTCAGCGGAGTAAAAATACATGATGAAGCCTGATTTGAACACGGGAATACGTTACCTGAAGGGCGTCGGTGAAAAGCGCGCCGAAGCTTTCTTGAGACTTGGCATAAACACCGTGCGTGACCTTCTCGGATACTTTCCCCGTGATTATGAGGACAGGCGAAATTTTCTGAAAATCTCCGCGCTTTCTGCAGGAGATAAGGCGTGCATAAAAGCGTGCATCTCATCAGATATAAAAACCCGCTCACCGCGTCGTGGATTTACCGTTTCGGAATTCCGCGCCGTTGATGAAAGCGGCGGAATAAAAATAGTGTTTTTTAATCAGAAATATAGTGTCGGTAAGCTTTTTCCCGGACATACCTACGTGTTCTTCGGAAAGGTAGAGGAACGCGCGGGCGGTCTTTGCTTGCTAAACCCGACGTTTGAAGAAGAGGAAAGCTCCGGTCAAAAAACCGGGGCTATTCTGCCAATTTACGGGCTTACGGCAGGAATATCAGCAGACGTGCTGAGAGCCGCCGTGAGGTCTGCATTGGCAGAGTTTTCGCAAAGTATTCCCGAGGTTTTGCCTGAGGATATACGCAGAAAGCATTCTCTTGCACACGTCGGATTTTCTTATCGTGAAATTCATTTTCCTACAAGCGAGGAAGAGCTTGAAATCGCAAAGCGGCGCCTTGTGTTTGAAGAGCTTTTTATCTTAAGCCTTGGCCTCATGCACCTTCGCGGCAGACGTGAGCACGAGCTTGGAACACCGATAAAGGACAGTGACTTTACACCGTATCTGAACGCTCTTCCGTTTTCTCTTACGTCCGCACAGCGGCGTGTGATTGACGAAATTGCAACGGATATGCAATCCTCGCGCCCGATGAACAGAATTGTCCAGGGTGACGTCGGCTCCGGTAAAACCGCGGTTGCGGCAGCAGCGGCGTATCTTGCGTATAAAAACGGGATGCAGACTGCTCTTATGGTACCGACGGAAATCCTTGCCGAGCAGCATTTCAAATCGCTTTCGGAAAATATGGAGAAGTTAGGCGTGAGATGTGCGCTTCTTTGCGGCAGTATGAAAGCATCGGAGAAAAAACGCATAAAAGAAAAATGTGTATTGAGAGAGGTTGATTTTCTCATCGGAACTCATGCAATAATCAGCGAGGATGTTGAGTTTGAAAATTTGGGCCTTATGATTGTTGATGAACAGCATCGCTTCGGAGTGCGCCAACGCGCAACGCTTGCGTCAAAGGGGAATAATCCGCATCAGCTTGTTATGTCGGCAACGCCCATCCCGCGCTCTCTTGCTTTGATTATGTACGGTGACCTTGATATCTCCGTTATTGACGAGCTTCCGCCGGGCAGACTTCCGGTTGATACGCTTATCGTAAACGATTCAAAGCGCGCAGATGCATATGCCTTTATAAAAAAACAGCTTGATATGGGGTATCGCGCGTATGTTGTATGCCCGCTTATTGAGGATAACGAGGACGGCGAGGCGGAGCTTCGCTCTGTTGAAAAGTTTGCAAAGGAGCTTTCAGATACTGCGTTTTACGGCAAGAAGGTTGAGCTTCTGCACGGTAAGCTCAGGCAGAAGGAAAAGGATGCGGTAATGCGCCGTTTTGTCAGCGGAGAAACATCGGCGATTGTATCCACAACCGTTATCGAGGTTGGCGTGAATGTACCTGAAGCTACCGTAATGGCGATTGAAAATGCCGAGCGCTTCGGGCTTTCGCAGCTTCACCAGCTGCGCGGTCGAGTGGGAAGAGGGAGCGCAAAATCATATTGCCTTCTTTTTTCCAATGTCAAAAAAACAAGCACGGCAGCGGAAAGACTGCAGGCACTGCGCGAAACGAATGACGGCTTTAAAATATCAGAGGAGGATTTGCGCCTTCGCGGACCGGGAGATTTTTTCGGCACGCGTCAGCACGGTCTTCCTGAGCTTCGTATAGCAAGCTTTATGTCGGATATGAAAACGCTTGAGCTTGCAAAGCGTGAGGCGGTTGCCGTTGCAGAACGCGACAGAACGCTCTCTCTTCCTGAGCATAAGCTTTTGCGCGAGCGCATCCGCGAAATGTTCAACGTGTCTGAAAACGGAAATTCCTTTAATTAGAGGGAGTGCTGCAAGAATTTTTGCAAACCACAAACGATTATAAAAATTTTACCAAAGGAGAATTTTAAAATGAAAATTCTATCAATCGGAAACAGCTTTTCTCAGGATGCAACAAGATATCTTCATCAGATCGCGAGAAGCGCCGGTGAGGAGATAACAACCGTAAATCTTTATATCGGTGGATGCCCGCTTTCCCGCCATTACAGAAATATGCTGTCCAAGAAAAACGCATATGAGCTTCAGTTCAACGGCCAGCAAACTGGATTTTATGTATCTCTTGAAGAGGCGCTGCTCTCGCGTGACTGGGATTACATAACCGTTCAGCAGGCAAGCCTGAAAAGTACGGATTATGATACATATCAGCCGTATCTCGAGGATTTAACGTCATATGTACGTATGTGCTGCCCGCGGGCAAAGCTTATTATGCATGAGACATGGGCGTATGAAGAGGGCAGCCGGATGCTCATTAACCGTGGATTTGAAACAAGAAAGGAAATGTTTGATGCGCTCCACTCAGCATATACGATGGCGGCTCAGGCGATGAACGCGTATATGACGATCCCCTCGGGACCGATGTTCCAGAAGCTTGCGGAAAAGGGCATCAATCTCCATCGTGATACTTTCCATGCAAGCCTTGGTGTTGGCAGATATGCGCTTTCGCTTCTTTGGTATGCCTGCCTTACGGGAAATCCAATAGATGATATTTCCTTCTCAGACTTTGACGAAGCTGTTTCGGACGAAGAAATCAAAACCGTCAAAGAATGCGTAAAAGCAGTAATTAAATAGAATAATTTTAAAGAATATATCAGTAAAACTGTCTGTCTCGATAAATTGCAGAGACAGACAGTTTTGCTGTTTGAACAGATATTACGTTGTGGTGGAGGCGGGGGGAGTCTACCCGCGGACTAAAAAGCGTGCCACCGGCACCCTTTTTGCGCACTGCGGTGCGCCGTCCTGTTCTCCTCCTCCACACCTCGGACACCAAAAACAAAAACGCACCAAC
>JAFQGO010000107.1:0-2599 GCA_017398225.1 Oscillospiraceae bacterium
AACTTTTGCGGCAGAAACGTTGCCGCCTCTTCAAACGCTTTTGTCATACTGCCCATTGCAATTCTCTCCTTTGTGTCTTTACACCAACATTTTATGTACAGGCAGTGTGTAATAGAACCTGAAATTTCTGATTTCACAAAGATAACAGTTGATTAAACATCAAATAAGTGGTAAAATATACATATAACAAAATCAATAACGCCTTAGGAGGTTATACATATGGATTATCAGAAGCTTCGCAACGGAAGCGACATCCGCGGAGTTGCACTTGACGGAATTGAAGGTCAGCCGATAACTCTTTTTGAGGATGTCTGCCGTGACATCGGCCGTGGCTTTGCGCTGTGGCTCATAAAGAAAACAGGAAAGCAGACGGGTCTTCGCGTCTCGGTAGGCCGTGATTCGCGCCTTTCCGGTGAAAAGCTCGCTTCGTGGATTTGCTCTGCTATGACGGAGGCAGGTCTTGAGGTGTGCGACTTTGGTATGGCAAGCACGCCGGCTATGTTTATGTCCACCGTAACGGAGGGGTATGAATACGACGGCGCGGTTATGATTACCGCAAGCCATCTTCCGTTTAACCGCAACGGGTTTAAATTCTTCACGCGTGACGGCGGGCTTGAAGGCTCCGATATCAAAGAAATTCTCGCATTTGCCGAAAGCGATGAAGTGACAGGTCTTTCTGCCGGCAAGCTAACAGGCGGCGAATTTATGGGAGCATATGCAGAAATTCTTGCAAATAAAATCCGCAAGGCAACAGGCGCAGATAAGCCGCTTTCCGGCTTCCGCATAGTTGTCGATGCAGGCAACGGTGCAGGCGGATTTTTCGTAGATAAGGTTCTCGCTCGGCTCGGTGCAAATACCGAGGGAAGCCGTTTCCTTGATCCTGACGGAAGCTTCCCGAACCACATCCCGAACCCCGAGGATAAAGAAGCTATGGAGAGCATTACCGAAGCTGTGCGCGAAACAGGCGCTGACCTCGGTATAATCTTCGACACGGACGTTGACCGCGCCGGCGCTGTTCTCTCAGACGGAAGCGAGCTCAACCGTAACCGCATCATTGCCCTTCTCTCGGCAATTCTTCTGCGTGAGCATCCCGGAACAACAATCGTTACCGACTCCATAACATCCACAGGTCTTGCAAAATTCATCGAAGAAAAGGGCGGTATTCACCACCGCTTCAAGCGCGGATACCGCAATGTTATAAACGAATCTGTCCGCTTGAACCGCGCAGGGCAGGACAGCCAGCTTGCAATTGAGACCTCCGGCCATGGCGCGCTCAAGGAGAATTACTTCCTTGATGACGGTGCATATCTCGTCACAAAGCTTCTCATCGAGCTTGCACGCGGCAAAAAGGAAGGCTATACGCTTGAGTCTCTTATCAGCACGCTTGACGAGCCGGCAGAGAGCGTTGAGTTCCGTATGAACATCCTGCTCGATGATTTCAAGGCATACGGTCAGAACGTTATTGACGAGCTTTCGGCATATGCAGAAAAGCAGTCCGGCTGGTCGCTTGCGCCGAGCAATTTTGAGGGCGTGCGCGTAAATCTTGATAAGGAGCACGGCAACGGCTGGTTCCTTCTCCGCTTGTCTCTTCACGACCCGCTCCTGCCGCTTAACATTGAAAGCGACGAGGTCGGCGGTGCAAAGAAGATTGCAGCAGAGCTTGCAGCATTTATAAAGAACTATGACAAGCTCGACGCCGCGGCACTCATTAACTTTGCAGAATAATTTTTTCTTCTTTCTTTATCCTTTCTAAACAACACACCGGATGGCTGTGCCATCCGGTGTGTTGCTATTGACGCAAAGACGTATATTAATTCCCGACACCAAGGGCACTCAGCCCTCAACCTCACCGCCAAACACATAAAATCAATATAATTTTGTGAAAGCGTATTGTATTTTTCTTGATTATGGTATATAATAAAAATGTGATTTTACAACACCAAAACTCCAATAATAATGTGAAGAGGTGTTTCTATGGAACGATTTATTCTAAAAAAGCTACTGGATTGGAAGAACTCCCCTTACCGTAAACCACTGATTTTGAAAGGTGTTCGTCAGGTGGGTAAGACATGGGTTCTGAAGGAATTCGGCAAACGATATTATGAAAATACCGCCTATTTTAATTTTGATGAAAATGAAGAATACAAACAATTCTTTGAAACCACAAAAGACGTTGAGCGTATTTTACAAAACTTAATAGTGGCGAGTGGTCAGAAGATTGTACCGGAAAAGACATTGATCATTTTTGACGAAGTGCAGGATTGTCCCAAGGTCATCAACTCCATGAAGTATTTTTGCGAGAATGCTCCTCAGTATCATATTGCGTGTGCAGGCTCTCTGTTGGGAATTACTCTGGCAAAACCTTCTTCTTTTCCTGTAGGAAAAGTTAACTTCATGCAGATTGATCCTATGACTTTTGAAGAATTCCTGCTTGCTAACGGCGATGATAACCTGCTGGCATTTTTGGAAAGCTGTGATTCACTTGAGCCAATTCCCGATGCTTTCTTCAATCCGCTTTACGAAAAATTAAAGATGTACTATGTCACCGGTGGTATGCCGGAGTCCGTGCTTATGTGGACGGAAGCACGTGACGTATCCG
>JAFQGO010000108.1:0-5268 GCA_017398225.1 Oscillospiraceae bacterium
GCTTTAAAAGCCGGTGTTTCAGTGGATGAAATATTTGAAATAACAAAAATTGACCGATTCTTCCTTTCAAAAATAAAAAATCTTGCTGATTTTGAAAAGAAAATCTCAAATGGACTTGAGCGCGGCGATTATTTGCAGGCGAAAAAGTATGGTTATACCGATGGCGCAATATCGCGCATCAGCGGGGAAAAGACTCTTCCGGAGCATAGCTTCAGCTATAAGATGGTTGACACCTGCGCTGCACGTTTTTCGGCTAAAACACCGTATTTCTATTCGTGCAGTGATATCGCTTGTGATTCACGCCGCTTCCCGCGCAGCGGAAAGCCTGTTGTTATGGTGCTCGGCTCAGGTCCTATCCGTATCGGGCAGGGTATTGAGTTTGACTACAGCTCAGTTCATTGCGTCTGGACACTGAGGGAAATGGGCTATGATGTTGTCATAGTAAACAACAACCCGGAAACAGTCTCGACTGATTATGACACGGCAGACAGGCTGTATTTTGAACCGCTCACCCCCGAGGATGTAATGAATATCATCCGCGTGGAAAATCCGGTCGGGGTTGTTGTTGCCTTTGGTGGGCAGACAGCGATAAAGCTTACGCAGTTTCTTGATAAAAACGGGATAAAAATCCTTGGAACATCAGCCGAGAGCATAGATGTCGCAGAAGATCGAAGCCGCTTTGATGAGCTTCTTGAGAATTTCGGAATAAAGCGTCCGCGCGGTATGGGTGTAAATACCGTAGAAGAGGCGCTTGCCGCGGCTGAAAGCTTCGGATATCCTGTTCTTTTGCGCCCGTCGTATGTTATCGGCGGTCAGAATATGACGATTTCAAGATCTCCCGAGCATACGGAAAGGTATATGAAAGCTATCCTTTCCGGCGGTATAGAAAACCCTGTGCTTGTTGATAAGTATATGCCGGGCACAGAGCTTGAGGTAGATGTAATCTCCGACGGGCGCGATGTTCTCATTCCCGGTATTATGGAGCATATAGAGCGCGCGGGGGTTCACAGCGGAGACTCAATTGCTGTTTATCCGCCGTATAACTTAAACGATAAGTTCCTGCAGAAGGTTTGTGATTGCTCGGAAAAGCTTGCTCTTGCAATGAAAACAAAAGGCCTTGTAAATATTCAGTATCTTATCTATGATGACGAGCTTTATGTAATCGAGGTGAATCCGCGCGCATCAAGAACTGTTCCGTATATAAGCAAGGTAACAAATGTTCCTATGGTAGACCTTGCATCAAAGGTGATGCTCGGAGAAAGTCTGCGTGAGCTTGGTTACGGCACGGGATTATACCGTACACCGCCGTATTATGCGGTAAAGGTTCCTGTGTTCTCGTTTGAAAAGTTAAACGATGTAAACTCAATTCTCGGTCCGGAGATGAAGTCCACGGGCGAGGTGCTCGGCATAGGAAAGACGATGGCAGAGGCGATGTTCAAGGGACTTACGTCTGCAGGCTTCACCGTTCCGTCACCTCATACCGAAAAGGAAGCGGGAGTGCTTATAAGTGTAGAAGAAAGCGACTATCAGGAGATTATTTCTCTGGCAAAACGCTTTTCCGATGCGGGAATAACTCTTTATGCAACAACCGGCACGGCATCGGCAATAGCAGAGACAGGTATTGCGGTTGTTTCCGTCGCAAATGCAACGGAGAATAATGAGCTCTCAAAGCTTATGGAAAGCGGAAAGCTTAATTACATCGTCTATACAGGTGCGGTAAAGGATGCAACGGTGGGCGATTATACACGGCTTCACCGCCGTGCGATGCAGCTCGGTATTCCGTGCCTTACGTCCCTCGATACCGCAAACGCACTTGCCGACATCATTGAAAGCCGGTTTACCATTTCCAACACTGAGCTTGTTGATATCAACGAAATGCGCCTTTGGAGACAAAAAATCCGCTTTGCGAAAATGCATTCCTGCGGCAACGATTATATCTTTATAGAAAACTTTGACGGCAAGCTCACGTGTCCGGAGTCGCTGTGCGTAAGCTTGTGTACACCGCATTACGGTATCGGCGGTGACGGTATTGTCCTGATTGAAAAATCCGGTGTTGCCGATGCGAAAATGCGCTCATTCAACCGTGACGGAAGCGAAGGTAAAATGGCAGGTAACGGTATCCGCTGTGTAGCTAAATACCTTTACGACAAAGGGTATGTAAGAAGTGAGCATATGTCGGTGGAAACCGGAAGCGGTGTATATCGTATGAAGCTCTATCTTCGCGACGGTAAGGTAAGCTCTGTGGCTGTGAATATGGGAAAGGCTGATCTTTTGGCAAAATCTCTTCCTGCCGTTACTTCTGAAGAAAGACTTATAAATTATCCGGCAGAAATAGCGGGCGGAAGATATAACATAACCTGTCTTTCGGTAGGTAACCCGCACTGCGTTGTTTTCTGTGATGCTTTGGATAGCTTGAATCTTGAGGAAACAGGTCCGCGTTTTGAATGCGCGGATATATTCCCGGACCGTGTGAATACGGAGTTTGTGCGTGTAATAAATCCGACTGCGCTTCGTGCCCGTGTGTGGGAGCGCGGAAACGGAGAAACGCTTGCCTGCGGAACCGGTGCATGCGCCGCGGTTGTTGCAGCCGTCGAAAACGGATTCTGCGAAAAAGGGAAGGATATAACAGTAAAGCTTCCCGGCGGCGAGCTTGTCGTCAATTACACGGACGAGCGTGTTCTTCTTACGGGCAGTGCAAATCTTGTGTATGAGGGCGAATTTGAATATTAAGCCTGCAGTCTGTACCATCCGCGACAGCGGATGGTACTTTTAATATTGATATAATGCATACTGCTGTTTGTATCGCCCGCGGCAGCGGGCAGTGCTTTTGTGTGTTGACAATGCATACTGCTGTTTGTACCGCCCGCGGCAGCGGGCAGTGCTTTTGTGTGTTGACAATGCATACTGCTGTTTGTACCGCCCGCGGCAGCGGGCGATACTTTTTTTATATTGACAATGCCGGAATATATGGTAAAATAAGTTAGTAATAAAAAACAAAGGATGATAGATTTATGAATTTCAGAAAAGAGCTTCTTGAAAATATCCTTCCGTTCTGGCTTCGTAACGGTGTGGATTATGAAAACGGCGGTATTTATACCTGCCTTGACAAGGAAGGTAACATATACGGAACTGATAAAAGCGTCTGGTTCCAGGGCAGGGCAATGTGGTCGTTTGCAAAGGCGTATAATGTAATAGACAAAAATCCGGAATACATTCGCGCCGCAAAGAATATTTATGCCTTTTTGCCAAAGTGTACGGATGCCGACGGAAGAATGTATTTCACGGTAACGAAAGACGGTAAAGGTTTGCAAAAACGCAGATACTATTTTTCCGAGACGTTTGCTGCAATCGGATGCGCTGAGCTTTATAAGGCAACGGGAGATGCGGAAGTCCTTGCTTGCGCGGATAAATATTTTGATGTTGCTTACGAATGCTTTACCGGTGTGCGTAAAACCGAGCCGAAGATAAACCCGGAAAACTGTGATATGAAAGCTCTTTCACCGGTTATGATTATGCTTGCCACCGCACAGGTAATGAGAAGCGTGGATTCTCTCCGTGAAAAATATGCAACGATTGCCGAAAAGCTTCTTGATGAGGTTTTGCACGGCGGGTATATCACCGAGCGCGGAATGCTCGAAAATGTCAGCAGTAAAGGTGAGTTTGTTGACAGCCCTGCAGGAAGAACGGTCAACCCCGGTCATTCTCTTGAAGCAGCATGGTTTATCCTGAGCGAAGCTATAATTACGGGAAATGACGAAGCACTCTCCTGCGCACGTCACATAATCGACGTAACGCTTCCCCTCGGTCTTGATAAAAAGCACGGCGGAATCATCGCATTTACCGATATCTGCGGAAAGCCGCCCGTTGCGCTTGAGTGGGATATGAAGCTCTGGTGGCCGCAGTGCGAAACGCTTATTGCCCTGCGTCTTGCATATCTTACTTACGGAGATGAAAAGTATAAGGCACAGTATGAAGAGCTTCTTGCTTATACCGAGAAGCATTTCTGTGATAAAGAAAGCGGCGAATGGTACGGATATCTCCATTATGACGGAACACCTTCAACAACGCTGAAGGGAAATATCTTCAAGGGACCGTTCCATATACCGAGATTCTTGATGATTATGGCAATTATGGATGAAACAAACAGCATTGCAGACTTTATGAAGTAGAATTGAAAATTTAATTTCATCGGAGGCAAAAATGAGCAGAATTACCGGACTTGTGACTAATCCTTTTATCATCACGGCAATATCCTCGTGGCTTGTTGCGCAGGTACTCAAGCTTATAATTCATACCATAATATATAAAAAGTTTGATATTGCGCGTCTGTTTGGTGACGGGGGAATGCCGAGCGGGCATTCGGCTACGGTCTGCTCGCTTGCCGTTATGTGCGGCCTGGTGTGCGGAACAGGCGGAGTTGAGTTTGCAATAAGCGTCATCCTTGCGATAATAGTCTGCCACGATGCAATGGGTGTGCGGCTTGAAACCGGAAAGCAGGCAATTCTTCTGAACGAAATTATCGAATCGTTCAATATTCTTGCCACCGAAAAGCTTCCGGAGGTTAAGCTTAAGGAGTTTGTAGGGCATACCCCGATTCAGGTTATCTCCGGCGCTTTGCTTGGAATTATAAATGCCGTTATAATGTATAACGTATTATTTTAAAATGATTTTTCTTAACACAAAGATTTTAAGGAGAGATAAAAATGTTTAGTGAATTTAAAATCAAAGAGTTTAAGTTTCGCGAAAGAGCGGCAAAGATAATTTACCCGAGCTGCGAACCTAACGGAAGGATGCTTTTAAAGCCGGAATATCTTGGTGCTTTCCCGACTTTTGATATAGCAATGCTTAAGCGCGGATATTATCTTATATTCATTTCCCACGAAACTCGCTGGGCTTCCGATGAGGAAACCGATATTATGGCAGAGTTTGTTCTTCACTGCGCAAAAGAACTGGGCACAGATAAGCGTTGCATTATCGAAGGAATGAGCTGCGGCGGACTTCAGGGTGCGCGTCTTGCGGAAGAGTATCCGGAGCTTTGCGCTGTCCTTTATCTTGACAACCCCGTACTCAATATTCTCAGTATGTACGGCCTTGGTGACTGTAAGGACGAAGCACTTCCGTCTTTCCGCAGAGAAATCATCAACACATTCGGAGTGAACGATTCATCAATCATCAATTTCCGTAAGAGTCCGATAGATAAAATGGAGCCGCTTATTGAAAACAACATCCCGGTTCTTATGCTTTACGGAAACTGTGATCCGGTTGTTA
>JAFQGO010000109.1:0-2906 GCA_017398225.1 Oscillospiraceae bacterium
CGTGGGCGTTTCATTCGTGGAACGGACTTGACGGCGATACAGTTACCTATAAGCCGAATTACGGAGTGGAAATCAAGTCGGACGGAGTGGGCGACTATTTCGCGGTTAAGATAAATGTCCCGTATGAAGGTGATTATATCCCGAGCCTTACATATTATGAGCTTGACACAAAGGATGATGCAAAGTACGTTGCAGCCGATGTATACGTGTTGCCCGAAAGCTTGGATGTAAGCACGGCATCGGAAAGCGATAAGACAGTGATTGCAAAGAATTTGTATTTTTGCAAAAACGGAGGAAAAAACACGGATAAGGATCTGGGCGAGTATGTATCGGAAACCCCGGTAACGTTGTCTGCTGGAGAGCATATTCTTGTTTTTTATGTAACCAGGTGCAACGGGACATTATCGGCGGGAAACACGCGCCTTCGTCCCGGCGTGCTTACGCTCACAAGTGGAACGCTTGCAGAAGGTGCATCATACGCAACAGTTCCGATGTATATGGAAGCATCTGTGGAAGAAGCAGAGCTTAAGGTTGGTGAGTCTGCAGCTCTCACGGTTT
This sequence comes from Oscillospiraceae bacterium, assembly GCA_017398225.1. Taxonomy (GTDB): domain Bacteria; phylum Bacillota; class Clostridia; order Oscillospirales; family JAAYXM01; genus SIG480. The sequence goes on from JAFQGO010000109.1 coordinate 559, forward strand.
CCGGCTGGATGAATGACGGTACAGAGTTTGATGAAGCATCCGATACCGTTTCATTCGTAAGTAAGAACGGCAAGCTGAGCATTACGGATAATACAGCTACTGCAATCGGTGAAGGCGCTGACATCATAACAGCAACCGTGACAAGCAGCGGTAAATCGATATCGAAGGATATTCCAGTGACCGTGCTTCCTGCATCGCCGGCATATCAGCTTGTATATGACTTCATCGAAATAGAAGGATATGAGCATAACGATTTATTTCAGCAGGATGTAGGTTTTGCAGAGACGGATGGAAGGTGGGCGTTCCACTCATGGAATGGAATTGAAACAGATAGTACCACGGGCAAAGAAAAAGTAACCTATAAATCAAATTACGGATTGGAAATAAATACGAACAGTGTAGGGGACTATTTCGCAGTTAAAATCAACGTTCCGTATGGCGGCACATATGTTCCGACGCTGAAATATATGGAGCTTAACAGCAACAGTGATAGTAATTATTCCAAGGCTGATGTGTACATATTGCCGGAGGGCTCGGATATAAGTACTGCCGCAGATTCCGATAAGAAGATTATTGCAGAGGATTTGTATTTTAACAAAAACGGCGGAGTCAATACCGGAAGCAGCAGATATAATGAGTTGGCAGAGTATACACCGGGAGATTCAATCAGACTTTCCGCAGGAGAGAATATTCTTGTGTTTAAGGTAACTGATTGTGGCGGTAGTAGCAGTTATACAAGAGTTCGTCCGAGCAAGCTTACACTTACAAGCGGTACACCTGCAGAGGACGATTCATACGTAACAGTTCCGATGTACATAAGCGAAGCTAAGGCAAATGACGCAGAGCTTGAAATCGGCGACACCACAACTCTCGAGGTTTCCGGCTGGATGAATGACGGCACTGCGTTTGATGAAAACTCAGCGGATGTTTCATTTAACACCGAAAGCGAAAACATAAGCATAGTAGGCAACACCGTTACGGCAAGCGCCGCAGGAACGGCAACTGTAACCGCGACCGTAACAAGCGGAGAAAAATTACTTTCAGAGGATATTGCCATAACCGTTACCTCTGCAGATATCAAGCAGATTACAGATGCCTTCACCGTAACCTCTAACGAAACAGGCTACAACGTAACAGCATCGGCGGTTGTATATGTAGAAGATGAAGACAATCACGGAATTGTCGCCTCGGCAACCAAAAACGGTGACATATACGAGATGAAAGCTCCCACTAAGGACGGCTACACCTTCCTCTACTGGGCTAAGGCTCTTGAAGCAAACAAGAAGATAGTTTCTCTTGCAGCTGAGTTCAATTACAAGCCTGCGGCAAATGAGAGCAACATTCTCATTGCGGTATACAAAAAGACCTCTGCTTCCGAAACATCGGACACGGCAGAATTCTATAACGCAAACGGTCAGCTTCTTTACACAACCGCAGAAGACTCCATTGACGAAAACAACGTCACGGTTGAAGACGGTATACTGACGATTCCGGCACTTCCCACAATGGCAGGATACTCAACGGCGACACATTGGCAGCTTTACGGAGATGAGGAAGCAGTACAATACGGAGCAGATGTAGATACCGTTGAGCTTTCGGGCACCATGATATTTGTAGCAAGCTATCCTGAAGCTCCCACCAAAACGGTAGAAGTAAACGGTAAGAGTGTCGCATACGGAACACCGGTCACCTTTACAGCAGATCCTTCAAAGGGTGCGCTTAAGTGGTGGATAAAGGAGGTAAACGGTGTTGATGAAATCGTAAGCATTGAAGACACATACAGCTTCCTTGCATGGGAGAACTGCACGGTAACCGGAGTTTACGGCGAAGCAAAGCCTGTATACACAGGTCAGAAGATGAAGATAATCATCGACACCTTTGATATTGACGGAATAATGGCTGAGTTTATCGGCTTTGAAAACGCATCGGTAGTTGAAAAGGGTATCATGTATAACAACAAAAAGATATCCATGACAACAGATAAGCCCCAGTTTACCGTAAGCGGTGATACGGGCACCTTCAAAGGTTATGCGATAATCAAGGTAGCAGAAAATCAGTTCAAAGAAATTATTGACGGAGAAGTAACAAAATAACAAGCGAATAATAAATCACACGCTGAGGGTGGGCATCTCGCCCTCCCTCAATGTTTTAAAGTGTACTTAAGCAGAGAGGAGAAAAAGAAAATGAAAAAGCTTACAGCAATTATCTTAGCGGCAATAATGATGTTCGCACTTTGTGCGTGCGGAGGAAACAACCCGGGCAACTCCGAAGTTTCTTACGATATCCCCGAGGGAAAGCAGATTCCCGACGATGCGGTACTTGATGTAACTATTTCAAGCCACGCATCA
>JAFQGO010000110.1:0-3161 GCA_017398225.1 Oscillospiraceae bacterium
GCGTTGTCGCTTATTCCAAAATACGAAAACCTTCTGGTTACGCAAACATTTTCAAAATCCCGTTCAATGGCAGGTGCGCGCCTTGGCTTCGGTGCCGCAAACGCCGCTCTTATTCAGGATATGAATACGGTGAAATACTCCACAAATCCGTATAACATAAACCGCATGACGATGGCAGAAGGACTCGGTGTTCTTGAGGATGAAGAATATACGCGAAAAAATTGACTCACGGTTTCCGAAAACCGTGAATATACAAAGTGCGAGCTTGAAAAGCTCGGCTTTGAGATGACGAACTCCCTTGCAAACTTCATATTCATCCGTCACCCTGATTTTGACGGAAAATATCTGTACGAACAGCTCAAAGCGCGTGGGGTTCTTGTCCGCCACTTTAACAAACCGCGCTTGACAGAGTATCTGCGCGTAACGATAGGCTCAAGAGATGAAATGGATGCGTTTCTGAAAACGCTTTCGGATATAATCGGAGGTGGAAACAAATGAGAACTGCAGATATAACACGAAACACGGCAGAAACAAAAATTTCTCTTTCCTTAAATCTTGACGGAAAGGGCGAGAGCAAGATAAATTCCGGTTGCGGATTTTTAGACCATATGCTCACGCTCCTTGCACGCCACGGAAGCTTTGACCTTAACCTTTCCTGCGACGGTGACATCCACGTTGATTATCACCACACTGTTGAGGATATCGGCATATGTCTCGGAAAAGCGTTTAATGAGGCGCTTGGAGATAAGCGCGGCATCTTCCGCTACGGAAATATGCTTCTTCCGATGGATGAGGCGCTTATCCTCTCCGCAGTTGACATTTCAGGAAGAGGGATGCTTGTGTATAACCTTGACATCCCCACTGTAAAGGTCGGCGATTTTGATACAGAGCTCTGCGAAGAATTCTGGCTCGGTTTTGTGCGTGAAGCAAATCTTACCCTGCACATAAATCAGCTTGCGGGAAAAAATTCGCATCATATTATCGAGGGCGCGTTCAAGTCCGTGGGAAGAAGCCTTCGCGCAGCAGTTAAGATTGATGCGGATGATGCCGACAGAATCCCGTCTACGAAGGGAGTTCTCTGATGATTGCAATAGTTGACTACGGCGTCGGAAACCTTTTTTCGCTCACGGCATCTTTCCGCGCAATAGGTGCAGAAGTTCGCGTAACATCGGATGCAGAAACTTTAAGAGCAGCAGACAAAATAATCCTTCCCGGTGTCGGTGCGTTTGAGGATGCTGCAAAAAAGCTTCGCGCTTCCGGTCTTTCCGATGTTATCTGCGAAGAAGCAAAGCGTGGAAAGCCGCTCCTCGGCATTTGCCTTGGTATGCAGCTTTTGTTTGAAAAAAGCTTTGAATACGGCGAACACAAAGGACTTGGTCTTATCCCCGGAAACGTGCGCCCTATTGCGGATGTTATTCCGAAAGATCTGAAAATCCCGCACATCGGCTGGAATGCGCTTCAGATAAAGGGCGAAAAAAGCCCGATATTCAAATACATAAACGAGGGTGACTGTGTATACTTCGTCCACTCCTTCTACGCCGCAGACTGCGATGAGTACGTCACGTCCTGCGCGGAATACGGCGTGCCTCTTACGGCATCGGTTGCAAAAGGCAACGTATACGGATGCCAGTTTCACCCCGAAAAAAGCGGAGAGGTCGGTCTTTCCATCCTCCGCGCGTTTGTTGAAATGGAGGTGTAACAGATGCTGATTTTTCCGGCAATTGACTTATATGAAAAGAAAGCAGTACGCCTTTTCAAAGGTGACTATAACCAGATGACCGTATACAGCGAAAATCCGCCCGAGATTGCCCTTGATTTTAAAAAAAGCGGTGCAACGCACATCCATGTGGTTGACCTTGAAGGAGCAAAAAGCGGCGAAACTCCGAACTTTGATGTTATCTGTGCAATAAAGAATGAGGCAAAGCTGTTCACCGAGGTCGGCGGCGGAATCCGCTCTCTTGAGGTTATCGAGAAATACGTAAGCGCGGGCATTGACCGCGTTATCCTCGGCACGGCGGCAATACGCGATTTTGAATTTACCAAAGCCGCTGTAAAAGCTTACGGCGACAAAATCGCCGTGGGGTTAGACTTAAAAGACGGCTATGCCGCTGTTTCCGGCTGGACGGAAAAAAGCGGGCTGACTGCTGATGATGTTCTTTCAAAAATGCAGGACATCGGGGTTAAAACCGTAATCTGCACCGATATCTCAAAGGATGGAGCAATGAAGGGGACAAACGTTTCCCTGTATGAAGAGCTCGGTGCAAAGTTTGATATTGATTTCATCGCATCAGGCGGCGTAAGCGCGATCTCTGATGTGCGCGCACTTCGTTCACTTAACCTTTACGGCGCGATAGTCGGCAAGGCATACTACACCGGCGCAATTGATATAGCCGAGGCGATAGAGGTGGCAAGATGATAACAAAAAGAATTATCCCCTGCCTTGACGTGCGCGACGGCAGAGTTGTCAAGGGCGTGAACTTCAAAGGGCTTGCGGACGTGTCAAGCCCTATCGAGCTTGCAAAATACTACAGCGAAAACGGTGCAGACGAGCTTGTGTTCTATGATATCACGGCATCGGCAGAAGGTCGTCGGCTCTTTACCGACATTCTCACCGAAACTGCAAAATCGGTATTTATTCCGCTTACCGTTGGCGGTGGCATAAACACCACAGACGATTTTGACCGTGTTCTCAAATGCGGAGCAGATAAGGTTTCGGTAAATTCGGGTGCGATAAGAAACCCCAACCTCATTTACGAGGCTGCAAAGCTTTACGGTGACCAGTGCGTTGTTCTCTCAGCTGATGTAAAGCGCGTTGACGGAGAGTTTCGCGTTTTTGCCAAGGGCGGGCGCGAAGACACCGGTATGGAGGCAATTTCATGGATAAAAAAATGCGTAGACCTTGGTGCCGGTGAGGTGGTTGTTAATTCAATCGACACCGACGGCGTAAAAGGCGGCTTTGATCTTCCGATGCTCGAAGCGGTATGCAATGCCGTGAATGTTCCGGTCATCGCATCAGGCGGTGCAGGTGGCATAAATGATTTTATCACGCTGTTTAACACTCTTCCGCGCGTAGACGCCGGACTTGCCGCATCAATCTTCCACTTCGGTGAGGTCGCAATAAGCGATTTGAAGAATGAGATGAAGAGAAACGGCATTCCCAC
>JAFQGO010000008.1:0-3201 GCA_017398225.1 Oscillospiraceae bacterium
GACGGCAGAGTTATCACCGTCGGCATCTGCTCTGATGATAACTACCCGCTTAATTACCGCAACGATGCAGGCGAACTTGTAGGAATAAACGTCGATATCGCATACGAAATGGCGGCAGGCGCGCGCGCAGACCTTGTAATAAAGGAATACCCGGCAGACAAGCTTATGGAAGCACTTGATGCCGGAGAAGTGGATTTCATCCTCAATGAGTACTTTGAAGATGAAAAGAATCCGATCAGCACAAAGTATCTCTACTCCCACAACTACTGCGACGCATCAACCTATATTCTCATCCGCAGCCCTATGGCAGACTTTGAGGACAAGCAAAAGTAAAAAATCATGTCAGCGAAGGGGAACCCGACTGACATAGAAAAGCTGCTTATAACACTGTGTGATGCCGACGGAGATTTCAGTGACAGAAAGCTCACCGATGCACTTGTTGCATATGTGAAAGAATAAATATGTAATGTATAAACCTGCAGGGGCAAATTTTCGCTCCTGCAGGTTTGTTTTTATATCATTTTGTTAAAATATTCTTCGCTCACGCAAAGCTGTTTCTTTAATATTTCTCGCCACATATGGGTATGTATTTCTCCGCTGCCTTTTGAAACCTTGGTCATACGGATATTTCCGTCTTCATCACGCTTACGATAGAAATAATGGTCGGTATCCTTATACAATTCCCAGCCGTCACGTTCGCAAAAACGTTTCAGTTCCTTCCATCTCGGCATTGAATACACTCTCCAATCCTTGCGGCATCATCAAGTATAATCGCCTTGAATACATACGGAATATGGGACTTTCTGTTAGGTGCCGCGGAATATGTCTTATAATCATTGTAATATTCATAAGCATACTCAAGAATTGCAGAAGCCAACCGTTCTTTTGCTTTGGCTTCGGTCTCTGCGTTTTCAAGCAAATCAATCTCATTCAAGGACAATGTTATGCTTCCGTCTGCCTCAGTATACTTATCCGCAGTAAATGTGTATGCAGACAACAGATCATTCATGAGTTCGAGATTTGAGAGCATCATATAATCGCGTGTGCGCTTTATAAAGCGCGGACGTTCACGTATAACACTGTCTGATACCTCGCTCCAGTTTTTTCGCACATCGGTCGCGTTTATCGTCAACATATCATTCAACTCCTTTTCACCTCCGATTATAGCATAAAACGTACGTTGTGTCAATAACGTACGTTTTATTATATGCACAGAAAGAAAAAACATACACGAGCAGCAAACACCCGTGTATGTTTTTGTTATTTCTTTATAATGCCGAGAGATTCGTGGAAGGTATTGCCGGAAAGGATGTGTTTTTTCACCTTTTCCGCAAAGGATGAGATACACACCGCGTCGGCAAGCTTTTCTTCCGTCATATCCCATGAAAATACGTATCGGATAATTCTGTTTGAGTCATCCTCAGAAACAATTTCAAAAAGCTTTTGAAACTTCAGTATATTGCTGCTTTCCGGAAGCATTTTCTTGAGCGAGCTATCTAAAAGCCACGAATGACACGTGAAATACTTATACTCAAACTCCGGAAAATGCTTTGCAAAAAACACTTTTGCCGCGTCAATGGATTTGAGACATCCGTCACAATCAAGCTTTTCACCCTCGGGAATGTGTATTTCAAGCACATTTTCACCTTCGGAAATTCTGCCGTCCGGCGTTCCGTGCTCTGCCGGTGCCATACAAAACTGAAGTCTGCCAAGCCGTATAAGCTTCATCGTCAGATGCCGGTAAAGCCAATTCGTTTCCGAAATGCCGAGGCTTTGGTGCATACCGTAATGCGTTTTCGCCCATATAACGATATCCCCGAGCGTATCGAGCAAATACTTTTCATCAATTCCCTTTTCACTGTACTTTTTCTGCAAATGCTCGCAAAAATAGAGATACATCGGAAGGTTTCTTGCAAAATCGGCGTTGTGGTCATAATCTTCAACGGCGCACGGCGAAAGCACTGTTTTTTCAAGAAGCGCTTCAAACGCACTGTCCCATTCTGCCGGAAAACCAAGCTTTGCATACCATTTTCGTATAATGTTTTTCATTATTTTGAAAGCTTTTCGCGGTAGTAGTCCATAGTAAGCTTTACACCCTGCTCAAGAGTGTACTGCGGCTCATAACCGAGAACAGTTCGAAGCTTTGTGTTATCAAGATAGCTGTGGAGAATATCTCCCTTCCTTGCATCTCTGTATTCAGCGCGAACCTTGCCCCCGGACATAATATCAACAAGCTCATTTACCGTCGTTTTCTTGCAGGTGGAAACGTTTATAATCTCGTTATCCCCTGCCGTGAGAGCCGCAAAGTTTGCGCCTGCGATATCTCCGACGTAAACAAAGTCACGTGTCTGCTCACCGTCTCCGAAGATTATCGGTGTTTCGCCGCGGAGCAGCTTGTCGGTGAAGATGGACACAACACCGCCCTCACCCTTCGGGTCCTGACGCACACCGAACACGTTTGCATAGCGGAGGATTGTGTACTTAAAGCCGTACATATCCGAGAATGTCTTAATATAATACTCGGGAGTGAACTTCGATATACCGTAGAAAGACATCGGAGCCTTCGGGTGATTTTCATCCACCGGGAGATACTCCGGATTTCCGTAGACCGCCGCACTGGATGCATAGATAATCTTCTTAACGCCGAAATCACGCACCGCCTCAAGCACCTTTACCGTACCGACAACGTTGGTTTCCGCATCGAAGCTCACCTCCCGGATTGACTTCTGAATATCAATCTGTGCCGCCTCGTGATAGATTACCTCGGGAGCAAACTCCTCCACCACGGTGCGGAACTTCGGTGATTTTATATCTACTTCATAAAACTTTGCCTTCGGGTTTAAATTTGCAATATTACCCGTTGAGAGGTTGTCGCAAACTGCGACAGTGTGCCCCGCCTCACAGAGACGGTCTACAATGTGCGAGCCGATAAAGCCGCATCCGCCCGTAACCAATACTTTCATATGAAACACCCTTTTCTGACTTTATTTATATTCCGAGGAACTCGCGCATGGTTGCTATCATCTTGTCTGCATGTTCTTTACTCTCCATCTCGCAGAAGATACGGATAAGCGGCTCAGTACCTGAGAAACGTGCGATAATCCAACCGCCGTTTTCAAAGGTTACCTTAACACCGTCTGCACGGCTGACGCTCGCAATCTCCACGTCAAATTCCGGAAGTGCTTCTTCTTCATAAAGAAC
>JAFQGO010000111.1:0-4085 GCA_017398225.1 Oscillospiraceae bacterium
GCTCAACGCCGTGGATTTGGGGAGATATCCCGTTTATTCAGCACGAGGAGTTTTTCAGGCGAATAAAGCCCGGTGATATTATGATATCCCCGTGGAACTATCGCGGACTCAAAGAAGAGCATTATACACCGATAGAAACAAAACCCGCGTATTACGAGAAGTATGCTCCGCTCGGGTATAAGTACGTCGAGCAGGATCCGCTTTGCGGTCGTGATATGGAGCGCTCTGTTCCGACAGCTGAGGCGGGATATGACATTGTTCCGTGCGCGTCTATCTGCTTCGGGTGTATGTACAACCCCGATGATGTTGTGGAATACTTCATGCAGAATGCACCGAAGGATCATCTTGCGGGCTTTATGATTGCACCGTGGAAATCAACGGAGATGAAAAACATCGACGAAATCGTAAAAAATATGGAAATGCTGAAAGCTGCAAGAGATAAATTCTGTAAGTGAAATTATTTTGGATAAGGGATGTAGAATTGTTTACATCCCCGTTTCCATAAATTGGCGCTTAATATTTTTGTAAAAATGTAAGATATGGCGCACTGCGGTTATGACGTATGTTATAATACAAAAACCATAAGAAAATGTGCATTTTAAAAGGTTTACAGAACTTTCCAAGGAGGTAGGATTATGAACAAAAGTATTTTGAAAAAGAGCATAAGTCTTGTGCTTGCACTGTGCATGATGATATCGCTGCTTCCTGCGATATCTTTCGCAGCAGGAGAGCCAATCACTTTTTATTTTGGTGATGTAGGCTCAGCCGGCGGAAATGTAGGAAAATTGAAAGAGGTAGACGGGATTGATTATCTTCCTGATGAGAGCACAACTCGTCAAGATGACCAGACAAGAAGGCTTGTTCGAGGAACAACCGATGGGCTGATTAAGATAACTTTCAAAAAGAAAATCTGGATAAACGATTCTGTTCCGGAAGGACAGGTGGTATTTACTGCAGACCTCGGGGAAAATCCTGCTGCGGGATGGTATCAGATACAGTTTACCGGAGGAAATTATTATGCTTTATCTGATATGTATATCTATGCAAATGACACTTATGTGGGTGAATATATTCCGGAGAGAACAGCTTCCGACCACGAGGTAGGAAGTCCCAAAACCTACGGTGCGGTATATCTTACGCCGGACAGCGAGGGAAAGGTGAAGTTTAAGCTTGCTATATCAAAATTCGGCGCAAATGCAGCAGATGGCTCGGGAACGTATGTGCGCGGATACATCCTTTTAAACAGTCTCTCCCTTACATATCTTGGCGCGGAGAATGAGTACGGATATAAGATATCTCATACTCTTCCGGAAACGCTCTCATTAAGCGAGCTTTTGGGAAAAGAATTCTCCGCATATCTCGATGCAGGTGACGGTATTGCCCGCGCGATGAACGGGATAAATTCGGATAAAAGCGCGAATGCGGATAACATAAGCGTTGCGATAGAGGAAGGCGAGAGCCTCACGGTTTCAAGCACGGAGACCGGCGGTATTGCATCCGTAAAGCTTGTGCCTGTAAAAACGGGCGCAACAAAGCTTAAAATAACGGCATCGCTCGGCGGTGAGACGTATGAAGCATACCACACCGTGAACGTTGTCGAGGCGACAGAGCCGCCAAAGCCCATTAAAGTTGCGGTTGACTTTACGGAGTCCGAGCTTCCGACCGAAAGTGCAGCTACGCTCAGCGCTCCCGGGCAGTACAGCGCAGTTGCTGAGGAAACAGGAACAGGCGGAAAATCATACATATCGCTTGTGACAATGGATTCGGAAACAGCGTTGCAGATTCCACATAATAAAAACGGTGTTTTGTGGCTTGATGCTGTGGATGTAGCGCAAAGAAAAGATACGCAGTTTACAATTAAGGTTCCGCTTGCGGCACCCGGGTATTACACCTTTGATATCTCCGGTTTTAAATATGCAGACCAGGGCTCGGAGTATTATGTATACGCAGATGATAAATATGCAGGTTACGTAAGCTTCAATGGTGTGGACGAAAAAGAGGTGTTTACAAATCGGCTGAATACGTTATACCTTGAGCCTGATGAAGACAACACCGTAAAGATAATGTTTGCAACGGCAGCACATTCGGTGGCAAGCGATAAGAATATGCTTTATTTACAGTCGCTTACGCTTACACCGGTTGAGGAACCGGAAACGGTTTCTTTTAAAGAATTTTCCGAAATGCTTCCGGAAAAAATTCACGTTGGTACTCCGGTGGATTTCACAGCAACTGCCGTGATGAACGATGGTAGCGTGAGAAGAATAAACGGATATACGTCAGCGGCAGCCGAGGATGCGGGAAACTATATCACAGCATCGGTCAAGAGTGGGAGTGCGGCAATTACAAAAACAAGTGATGATAAGCTTTCCGACGGAGTATATTCCGGAACGCTCACAGCGACAGAACCGGGCGACATCGTGGTAACGCTTTCCGCGCGCATTGACGGCGGCAACATTATCGAAAGAGATGTTACGATAAAGGCTGAATACCCGCCGAAGCTGAGTTCTGTCACAGCAACGCTTGACAAAGCGTCAATCCCCGTTTCGCGCACGGCAAAGATAAGCCTTACGCTCACGCGTGACGACGGAAGCCCGCTTCCTGAGGATGCGGAAAGGTCGATTGAATATTCTGCTGTACCTGACGGCGTTGTTACGGTCGCGCAGGACGGCACGGTTACTGCAGTTGGCGAGGGAAAAGCAACAATCACTGCAACGGTAAAGACCGCGGATGTTCCGCAGGGCGTTTCCGGAAGTGCGGAAATCAACGTTACCGCAGCACCAACGCTTGAGAGCATTTCGCTTTCGGCAGACAGCAACACAATGGTTCCGGATCAGGAAAAGAAGCTTTCGGCAGCTGCCATGATGAGCGACGGTCTCTCGGGCGATATTTCAAAATATGTTCTTGCATTCACAAGCTCGGATGATGAGGTTGCAACAGTTTCGGTAGACGGCACGGTTACGGCACTTAAAGCGGGAACTGCGGTTATAACTGCAACTGCAACGGGAGAAAATGGAGTTGTCACGGCGAACTTCGCCGTAACGGTTTATGACGGCATTCCGACTACAGTGATAGATTTTACGCAGACTGTTACGAAGTCTACTGACAGCGGATGGCCGTTCACGGGAGAAACCCCGGGAAACACGGTAACAAATATTGCAGGCGACCATTTCAGGAAATACACATATCCTGACAGCGGACGAAACATTCTGCATATAAGAACAGGCAATCAGAAGAATGCGTGGCCGGGAAAGGAAATAGGCAAGAATACGTTTGCGATAAAAGTTAATATCCCGTTTGAAAGTGATTACAGCATTGTTCTATCGGGTGGTAAATGGTATGCAGGCTCTGTGTATTCCGTATTTATAGACGGAGTATACGCCGGCGACTATGACTTCTGGGACGGAACCCATTATGAAGAAGGAAAAACAATGCCGGCGTTTTACACCGGCGATGCCCGCACATTGAATACGCTTCATCTCACTGCCGGAGATCACGAGGTAAGCTTCAGAATGCGTGAATCGGATTATCCCACGTCGGCGATTTTGCTTGATACATTGAAGTTTATCCCGGTTGAGGGCGAAACGGTGTTTGAGAAAATAGAAGCGTCACTTCCGGATGAGCTTGCGGTGGGAGAGATTTTCGCAAGCGACGCTACGGCAGTTATGAACGATGGAAGTGCATATCATTTCGGATTAACGAATGCCGGTGCGCTTGATACGGAAAACACGTTTACGGCAAAGCTTACGGGTGACGGAGCAACCCTTTCGGGCTTTGCAGCTTATGCGATAGGAAAATCGGGAAAGAGCGCTTTTACGCTTACGGGCGTCAGCGAAAATCTCGATGGAGTGACGGTAGAGCTTTCTGCAAAGATCGGTGATATTGAGAAAAAGATATCGAAGACCATTCCGATAAGAAATGATAAGATAGCTTCTACAACAGCACACCCGGAAACTGGAGAGGTTTTTGCGGGAGATATGAGCTATCTCATCCCGACGGTTACGCTTGCAAGCGGCAGAGTTATAAATTCTTCTGCGGTTGTCACAACGTATAAATCGCTGACCGAGAACGTTGTTACCGTTGATGAA
>JAFQGO010000112.1:0-2597 GCA_017398225.1 Oscillospiraceae bacterium
TCTGTTATATTCTGCGAAAGAATTATGGTGTTTATTATGGATATTGCCTTGCTATAAGCTTCTTCAGGGGAAAAATCCGTACCTTTAAGGATTTCAAACTCTTTCAGTATCATATCAGGATATTTTGCGGGAATGAGCGGCTTTTCCTTTGAAAAACCGAGTGTTTTTCCTATTGCCGCCGCCATATCTCCGTACATATAAAAATAAAACTGTCTCCACGGATAATTTTCGTCAGGATAAAATGAGAAAGGTGTGTTTGGTGGAATAAAAAACAGGTTTCCGTGCTTTATTTCGTATTCACTGCCGCGAAGGAAAAGGTGTCCTTTTCCGTCAACAACGAAGTGAAGTGTGTATCCGTCCTGCATGCGCAAAAGCTTTCTGTTTTCAAGCGTGTGGTAATGATCGTAGCCAAACGTACTGATTTCAACTGTTTTTTGCATATTATCCGGAAAATAAATTCTTTTTTTCTTTGCTGTATCAGACATAAAAACACCTCCTTGCTTACTTAATTACATTTTAACCGATATTTGGTAATAATGCAACAAAAAAGCGAAAAAGACACAAAATGAGAGAAAAAAGACATTACCAAAGAAGAAGTGAAGTGTTACAATAAAGTAAAATACAGGATTGTCCCTGAAAAACAAGGAGGAAAATTGAGAAATGAAAAAAAGAATTATTGCAGCCTTGCTTGCATGCCTTTTGCTTCTTTCACTTGCCGCTTGCGGCGGAGACGGCGGCAGCGGCAGCACGCAGATTGACGGCACGGGTGCCGATGTTCCCCTGACGAAGGACGACGTTATCACCTTTATGCTTCCGTCCTCCGGAAGCTCTCCGGCAAGAGACGACTGGAAGCTCTTTGAGTATATGGCAGAGGGCTCGGGCGCAACGCTTGATTTGATGCTTGTTCCCGATACCGAAGCGGCAACCAAGCTTCCGCTTCTTTTCGCGGCGCGCGAAGAGCTACCGGATCTCATGGCGTTCCAGACAAGAAATGAAACCTTTTCTTACGCCGGTGAAGGTCTTATAGCTTTGAATGACCTTGAAGCGTATATGCCGACCTACAATGCATGGCTCTCTTCTCTCTCTGATGAGCAGTATGAGATCTCCATCAAGAACCGCGTTTTTGCTGACGGAAAGATATACTACACTCCGGGAACGGGCCGTGAAGGACTTACCCGCATGACGGCATGGTTATACCGCGAGGATATTTTCAAAAAGCACAACCTTGCAACGCCGACCACCTTTGATGAGCTTTATGAGGTGTCTAAAACGCTTAAAGAGCTGTATCCCGACTCATACCCCTTCTGCCTGCGCGGAGGATTTACCTTTATAAATTCGGCAGGCTCATCCTTTGATAAGTGGTGGCAGTCTACCGCATATTATGACTTTGACGACATGGAATGGCGTTGGGGCGCTATGGAAGATACCACGCTTGAGGTAATTGATTTTTACAAAAAGATGGTCGATGAAAAGCTTATGCCGGCTGATTTTGATACTATGAACTTTTCTGCATGGCAGGAGCTTGTTCTTACCGATCGCGGCTTTATCTTTCCGGCAAGTCAGCTTTACATAGACGAATTAAATTCACTTGCAAGTGCTAACCACCCGGGATTTAAGGTTCAGGCATTCGCGGCTCCCGTTGCAAATGCGGAAAAGGGCATAGGTGCCGTATCCCGCGAAGATATTGAGCACACAGGCGTCGGCATCCCGGATACCGGAAATGCGGAAGGAATTGCAAACGCGGCAAAGTTTGTTGACTGGATGTATACCGACGAGGCGCGCGAGCTTCTCTCCTGGGGTAAAGAGGGCGAGACCTATGAGGTCGTAGACGGTAAGCGCAGGTTCATCACCGATGAAAACAATTCTCTCCCGAGCACGCTTTACGGCTTTACCACCTACGGCTCGTTTACGCGCCTCGACAGCGAAGCTGTTAAGGCAATGCAGACCGAGGCGACTGCCGAGACGCGTGACCTTGTTCAGGAGCATACTCTTCCGTATTATAACCCCGGAAAGTATATAAGCTTCAACGATGAGGAACAGGATGCAATTGACACTTATCAGACACAGGTTATCACATACACAAATGAAATGCTTTCAAAATTTGTTCGTGGCATTGAGCCGGTTTCAAGCTTTGATGCATTTGTTAAAACGCTTGAAGAGCTTGGCGTAAACGAAGTTGTTGCTGCTTACAAGTCGGCATATGAAAGAATTGGTTGAATTTTAAGGAGGAAAACATAAAATGAAAAAGTTTTTATCAATAATCCTCGCACTTACAATGGTTATCGCACTTATCCCCGCAACTTTCGCGGCGGATACGGATGCGTTGGTGTATAATTTCAAGTGGGATGCGTATACAGCTGCAACGGGAAATGTTTACCCCAGAACTCACAACGGCACTGCATATGAAGCCACATATACTTTCTCTGACATTGATTCAACCGTATCTGCGCAGTGGCGCATTGACGGAATACAAGGTATTGCGGATGGCGGAGGAACCATAGGAAGTAACGGTATTGTACATAACATCCTGGCTACTAACTTTCCGAACGCATATAGTATAGCGCTCAATGTTACACTGACCGGAACTGTGGCAACAA
>JAFQGO010000113.1:0-3324 GCA_017398225.1 Oscillospiraceae bacterium
GAATCATAGCTTTGAAGATGTTCCGGAAGGTCAATGGTATTCCGATGCTGTTGCCTGGGCAACAGCTAACGGCATAGCTACGGGAATGAGTGAGGTGCGCTTTGCTCCGGATGCAGGTATAACGCGTGAGCAGATGGCAGCTATCCTTTACAGATATGCAAGCCTGAAGGGGTATGTAAAGCAAAATGAATTTGAACTTTCAGAATTTGCTGATTCCGATAATATAAGCACGTGGGCATACGATGCACTTTGCTGGGCGAATGCTGAACAGCTTATAAACGGAAGAGAAAATGGCTATCTTGCACCGAAAGAAGGTGCAACACGTGCCGAGGTAGCGGCAATTCTTATGCGTTTCTGTGAAAAGTATATAAAATAGATTTATTTTTGCAAGAGCGACAAAAGTCGCTCTTGCAAAGCGGATATTAAGGTGATGGAATGAAACGGTTATTTTCCTTTATCATGGTCTGTTTTCTTGTTGTAAATGTGTTTGCAACGGAGAATATAGATATTTCTTCGGCAAGCTTTGAAACAGCGCGGTATCTGTATGGCACGGTGCAGAAACCCACTGTTGCATCCGTTGGCGGAAAATGGACGGTTATAGGCCTTGCGCAGAGCGGGGCTGATATTCCGGATGAGTATTTTGAACGCTATTACAAAAATGTTGAAGAATACATAAAAAACAAAAAAGGTATATTGCATTCCCGCAAGTACACCGAATATTCACGCGTGGTTCTTGCGCTTACCGCGATAGGAAAGGATCCGCGGAATGTTGCAGGATATGACCTGTTTCTGCCGCTTGGTGATTATAAAAAGACAGTGCAACAGGGAGTAAACGGAGCCGCTTGGGCGCTGATTGCACTTGATTGCGGAAACTATGAACTTCCCCAAAATCCTCTTGCTGAAATTCAGGCAACGCGTGAAATGTATATTGAGCATATCCTGAGCCGCCAGAACCGGGACGGCGGATGGTCGCTTGGCGATGTTGTATCGGATGTGGACATAACTGCAATGTGTCTTCGTGCGCTCGCAAAATACCGTGTGCGACAGGATATCACTCTTTCCTGTAACAGAGGAGTCACATTCCTTTCAAAAGCGCAGGATGAAAACGGTAGTTTTTCAAGCTGGAATGTGCAGAATTCCGAAAGCGTTATGCAGACGATTATTGCGCTTTGCGCACTTGGTATTTCGCTTGATGATCCGCGTTTTGTAAAAGGCGGAAGAACACTGATATCGGCACTTCAAAGTTATATGTCGGAAAACGGAGCTTTTTTGCATACGCAACAAGGTAACGAGAATCTTATGGCAACCGAACAGGCATTGCTGTGCTTCAATGCAATGAGATCAGCAGAAAAGAAAAAGCTTGCAAGAGGTCTGGTTATTCCGCTTATCAATAATCCTTTGAGTATGACGCAGATATCAAGAGACTGTCCGAGGTTGGCACGCGCTTTTTTGAACTTGACAAATGCTCGGTAAAGAGAGAAAATATATGAGAAGAATTATAAAAAAATTACCCGTATTTTGCATAATGGCGCTTATTCTCGTCGCTTCCTTCCAATGGGGAGAAAACTCTCCGGTAACGGAAGAAGCGCAAATTTCACAACCTCAGATGAATGAGAAGAACGAAGAGCCGATGCTTGCCGAAAGCACAAAAAAAGAAGAAAAAACGCCGGATACGAAATCACCTGCGTCCGGGAAAGAAAAAGAAACTCCCGTTGCGGTGGTTGAGGAAAAACTACCGAAAACGCAGGAAGAAAAGCCTGTTTTGCCTGAAAACAACGAAAAACAGGAAACGGTGCAGGCTGAGAAAAAGCTTGTTTGCAGCTTTTCTGTGAACTGTAACACTGCTCTTGCCAATATTGATCGGCTTGTACCGGAAAAGCAACCTCTGATTCCGCCTGACGGCATCTTGTATAAAAGTGAGGATGCTGTGTTTAATGAAGGTGACACGGTCTTTGACTTGCTTCTGCGCGAAATGACGGCAGCCGGAATACATATGGAATTTGCGAAGACACCGATGTACGGCAACGTATATATCGAAGGAATAGGTAACTTGTATGAATTTGACTGCGGTGAGCTTTCCGGCTGGATGTACCGCGTTAACGGAGTTTTTCCGAATTATGGATGCGACGGGTATAGGCTCGCGCCCGGAGATAAAGTTGAATGGGTTTACACCTGCAACCTCGGCAGGGATGTAGGTGGTGATTATTTTGCACAGAATGGAGAATAAAAGAAAGGAGAGCGGGAAAATGAATGAATTTAAAGCATATCACCCAATGGTGAATTTTGCATTTTTTGTGTGCGCTATATGCTTTTCCGTACTTCTGATGCATCCTGCTTGTCTTTTTGTCTCTCTTTTTTCATCCCTGTCATATCTTGCAGTGCTGAAGGGGAGAAAAACGCTTTTAGCGCACCTTTTGTATATGCTTCCTCTCGCGCTTGCTACCGCGCTTATAAATGCGGCCTTCAATCACGAGGGTGCAACGATTCTTGCATATCTTCCCGGCGGAAATCCGCTGACGCTTGAGTCGGTTGTTTACGGTCTTTGTGCTGCGGCAATGATACTTTCCGTCATATGCTGGTTTTCTTGTTATAATGAGGTTATGACGAGCGATAAATTTATTTATCTTTTCGGGCGCGTTTCGCCCGCGCTGTCACTTATCTTTTCGATGACACTTCGTTTCGTTCCGCGCTTTACGGAGAAACTGCGTGAAGTAACTATAGCACGCAGAAGTCTCGGCAAAGGTGCAGGTAACCGAAACGTGAGGGAGCGAATAAAGAGCGGGCTGTCATCACTCTCCGCCACGCTTACGAGGGCGCTCGAAAACTCAATTGAAACTGCTGACAGTATGAAGGCAAGAGGCTACGGAATTTCCGGCAGAACCTCATTTTCAATCTATACCTTTGAAAGAAAAGACAAAATAGCGCTTGCGCTTATTTTTGCGCTTTCGCTTTGTGTAATTTGCGGGCGCATTTGCGGGTCGTTGAGCTTTTCGTATTTTCCGACTTTTGGAGCTGCTCGGAGTGATTTTGCCGCTGTATCGTCTGTTTTTGTCTACTTTTTGTTATGTGTAATGCCGATTATAATAGAGCTTAAAGGGGTGAGAAGATGGAAGAAATCAGAATAAGCGATGTGTCGTTCGCATATCCCGGGAGAGATAGGAATGCTTTGTGCGATGTTTCTTTTTCTGTAAACAGTGGAGATTTTATAACGCTGTGCGGAAAATCCGGGTGCGGAAAAACAACTCTTCTGCGCCTTATGAAGCCGTCCGTCGCGCCTGTCGGCGAGCTTTCGGGGCAGATAAGCGTAGACGGCAACGATATAAC
>JAFQGO010000114.1:0-8981 GCA_017398225.1 Oscillospiraceae bacterium
AGAAAGGCGACGTAAGCTTGCGGTATGCCGATGGCGGCAACGCAATGCTTTCTCCGTCATGGTTTATTCTGTCCGAAAAGGAGAATGAAAATGAACTGGTCGAGAGCTAAAACAATTCTTATCGCTTTGCTTCTTGCTGTAGATGTGTTTCTTCTTGTGGTATACATATCGCGCGATAATGGCGTGAGAAAAGATGAAATGGCTTTGCGTGCGGATGTCTGCAGCATTCTTTCTGCACAGGGGATAGATGTGGATGAGACTCTTGTTCCGCTCGATTCCGTAGGAATCCGTCCTGCTGTATTGCAGAGAAAAACGGATATGAAAAAAGCCGCTGTATCATTTTTCGGAAATGTGACCGAGGAAAAAAGCGGAGAAAGCATTACCTACTCCGGTGAAGGTGGGAGCGTCATGTTCTCAAATGATGTGTTTTCGCTCGTTTATGAATCAGGAAAAAGCATAGACGATGAGGACTCGGCAAAAGCTCTTGCAAAAGATGTCGCAGGGAGCTTCGCCGTAACGGATGGGATGCGTGACTATACCTGCCGGTCTGATGAAGGAGGATACAGCATAGGAATTTCACAGATGTTTTCCGGCGTTCCGGTGTTTGATTGCGGAATAGAGGTCAGAATCTCTGCGTCGGGAAGTGTGATTGCGTCGGGGAAATTCATTGGCAAGGGTGTGCGCGTTCCGACTGACGGAAAAGTGATGAAAACCTCCGCCCTCCTTCTTTCTTTTGCTGACGAAGCGGTGAAAGAAGCGCTGTGTCCCTTGAAGGTTTCTTCGGTGACGCTCGGATACATCTCAAAAACTCCGGCTGCAGGAAGGGTTTCAATGTCTCCGACGCTTTGCGTAACGACTGACAAAGGCGTGTTTTACGTTGATATGCAGAGCGGTAAATTTGTAAGTGCATAAAAATTTTACAAAATATACAAATAATCTTTGCATTTTACAGAGAAGTCTGCTATAATTTAAATTGGTGGATTTCAGATTTGAATTTTATCAGATTTATGATTAAAAACACTCGCTTTTTGGCAGAATGATAAATGAGTATGATAGGAAAAAGAGGTGCCGGTATTGACAAAGTATGTTATAGAAGGTGGCTATAAGCTGCGCGGTGAAGTTACCATAAGCGGTGCTAAAAATGCCGCTGTTGCGATTATACCGGCGGCTCTTCTTGTTGACGGTACATGCAGAATAGAAAACATTCCCGAAATTCGTGATGTAACGCTTATGCTTGATCTTTTGCGCGATATAGGCGCGGATGTCAGGCTTATAAATCGAAATTGTGTTGAGATAAATGCCGCGAAAATCCGTACCACACGTGCGGAATATGATATGGCAAGAAAGATCCGTGCATCTTAATATCTTATCGGCGCTCTTCTGGGGCGTTTCGGTTCAGCTCAGGTTGCTTTGCCCGGTGGCTGTAATTTCGGTGACCGCCCGATTGACCAGCACACCAAGGCGTTCAAGCTGCTCGGTGCTGCAGTTGATGTTCAGAACGGTTATGTAATTGCTGAGTCTCACGGCAGGTTATCGGCATCGTCGATATATTTTGATGTTGTTTCCGTCGGCGCTACGATGAATGCAATGCTCGCAGCAGTGCTTGCAGATGGCACAACCATTATTGAAAATGCGGCAAAAGAACCGCATATTGTTGACCTTGCAAACTTCTTAAACTCTATGGGCGCAAATGTCAGCGGTGCGGGTACGGACGTTATAAAGGTGCGCGGCGTCAAGAAAATGGAGGGCGGCTCTTATACGATAATTCCCGATCAGATTGAGGCAGGAACATATATGGCGGCAGTTGCTGCGGCAGGCGGAGAAGTGCTTGTCCGCAACATTATCCCGAAGCATCTTGACTGCATAACATCAAAGCTCCTTGAAATGGGCGTTGAGGTTACCGAGCATGATGATTCTCTTTTGATAAAGAGAACAAAGCCTCTTTCAAATACGAACATTAAAACATTGCCGTATCCCGGATTTCCTACGGATATGCAGCCGCAGGCAACAGTTATCCTCACTCTTGCAAACGGCATGAGCATTGTTACCGAGGGTGTATGGGATAGCCGTTACCAGTATGTTGAAGAGCTTCGCAGAATGGGTGCAAAAATTCAGGTTGACGGAAAAACCGCTGTTGTCGAGGGGGTTGATTCGCTTACCGGCGCTCCGGTGCGTGCGTGTGATTTGCGCGCGGGTGCGGCTCTCGTTATTGCAGGTCTTGCCGCAAACGGAATAACGGAGGTTGAAGATATTCTCCATATTGAGCGTGGCTATGAGCACATTGTGGAAAAGCTTACAGCGCTGGGTGCACACATCAGAATGGTTGAAGACAATATCCCTGTTGCAAAGGCACAATAGAGAAAACGAAGGAACGGAAATCTCGCCGTTCCTTTATTGATAAAAGGAGAGTTACAATGCTTAAGGTATGTCCGCTCGCGAGCGGGTCTAACGGAAACTGTACATACATATCTGACGGAAAGGTGCATATACTTGTTGATGCGGGCATCTCTGCCACGCGCATTATCCGCGAGCTTTCAATGCTCGGGCTTGGCGTGTCTGCGATAGATGCAATATTTATCACGCACGAGCACGGCGACCACATTTGCGGACTTGAAAAGCTTCTTTGCCGGGCGGATATTCCGGTCTATGCCTCGTGCGGAACAGCACGCGGGATAGGAGAACGTGTTGGCGCGCTTTCCGGCAAGGTAAACTGCGTTTATGCAGGAGAGAAAACAGCTGTCGGCGGCATAAGCGTTGAGCCTTTCCACACCCCGCATGATACCTATGAGAGCACAGGTTATCGCATATGCTCGGAAAGCGAGTGTGCGGTTATTGCAACCGATATCGGCCATGTGGATGGCGAGGTGTCGGAGCATCTTTTTGGCTCGGACATCCTTTTGCTTGAGTCCAATTACGATGAGAGACGGCTTCGTGCTTGCAGATATCCTGTGTTTTTAAAACAGAGAATCGTTGGTGAGCGCGGTCACCTGTCCAATACCGAGTGTGCCCGTCTTGCAGTTGAGGCTGTAAAGCGAGGAACAAAGAATATAATTCTGGGACATCTGAGCGCGGAGAGCAACACGCCTAAGGAAGCCTACACCGCAACGCATACAGCGCTTACTCAAAGCGGAGTAATTCCGGGTGTTGATATGATGCTGTACGTTGCACCGCGCGGTGAGCGCGGAGAGGTTGTCACCGTGGAGGCAGGAAAGTAGATGCTGAGTGTTGATATTATCTGCGTTGGGAAGCTTAAGGAAAAGTTTTTTGCTGATGCGTGCGACGAATACAAAAAACGTATGGGTGCGTATTGTAAGCTGAATATCGTCGAGCTTGCAGAAACACCGGCGGCAAATGAGAGCGAGGTGCGCCGCGCTCTTTCGGCAGAAGCCGAGCGCATTTCAGCAAAAATCCCGAAGGATGCGTATCTTATATGTATGTGTATCGAGGGAAAACTGCTATCCAGCGAAGCACTGGCAGAGAAGATAACCTCGCTGAAATGCTCGGGGAAAAGCAGGCTGTGCTTTATTATCGGCGGTTCAAACGGTATAGATGAGAGCATAAAGGCACGTGCAGAGCTTAGGCTTTCAATGTCGCCGATGACCTTTCCGCACCATCTCGCACGGGTAATGCTTTTAGAGCAGATTTACCGTGCATTTAAGATAGAAGAAGGCTCGGGATATCATAAATAGAAATAACAGACCAACATTCTACCGCGGAGCGGGAGAATAAACAAGATGACGGTATCCTGCGATGAAGAAAACGAACTAATATTCTCCCGCGGAGCGGGAGAATGAACAAGATGATGGCATGCTGCAAAGCGGAAAATAAAAAGGAGGAATACATAATGGGTTACAGAGAAGAATATGAAAAATGGTTGAATTCAGGGGTGCTTAATGAAGAAGAAACAGCAGAGCTTCTTGCGATAAAAGGAAACGATGCTGAGATTGAGGATCGCTTTTATGCGCCGCTGCAGTTCGGTACGGCAGGGCTTCGCGGTGTTCTCGGAATGGGAATAAACCGAATGAACGTATATACCGTGCGTCAGGCAACGCAGGGGCTTGCCGCTCTCATTTGCGGTATGGGCAAAAAGGTTATGAAACGCGGCGTTGCGGTATGTATGGACTGCCGTATCGGAAGCGATATCTTTGCGCGCGAGGCTGCGTGCGTGCTTGCGGCAAACGGCATTTCGGTTTACCTTTTTGAATCTCTTCGCCCGACACCGGAGCTTTCATTTGCGGTGCGCGCGATGGAGTGCATTGCCGGTATCAACATAACCGCAAGCCATAACCCGAAGGAATACAACGGTTATAAGGCATACTGGGAGGACGGCGCACAGCTTCCGCCTAAGGAAGCTGATGTTGTGCTTGCCGAAATTGAAAAGACGGATATTTTCACCGGCGTTAAAACTATGGATTATGATGAGGCGGTAAAGAGCGGGCTTATCACCGTAATCGGTGAGGAGGTTGACGAGGCGTTTATTGTCCACGCGCTTTCGTGTGCAATAAACCGAGAGGCACCACGCGCCGTTGCAGATGATTTCAAGATTGTTTATACGCCGTTTCACGGTACGGGATATAAGCTTGTTCCGGAAATCCTTAAGAGAATCGGACTTCGCAATGTTATAAGCGTTCCGGAGCAGAGCACGCCCGATGGCAATTTCCCGACGGTGAAGAGCCCGAATCCCGAAAACCGCGAAGGGTTTGCTCTTGCAATTGAGCTTGCAAAGCGCGAGAATGTTGACCTCATTATCGGTACAGACCCCGATGCTGACCGCGTGGGTGTTGTTGTGAGAAACGGCGAGGGAGAGTATGTAACAATAACCGGAAATCAGATGGGCGTTCTCCTTCTTGATTATATCATCGGCGCAAAGAAACGGGCGGGAGAGCTTTCCGAGAATGCTTATGCCGTGAAGACAATTGTAACTACGGAAATGGCACGTCGCGTCTGCGAAGCGAACGGCGTTAAAATGCACGAAACCTTTACGGGATTCAAATTCATTGCCGAGCGTATTGAGCAGGAGGGAAGCGAAGGATTTCTGCTTGGATACGAGGAGTCTTACGGTTATCTTATGGGCGATTTCTGCCGCGATAAGGATGCTGTTACGGCGACTATGATGATTGCCGAGATGGCAGCATATTACAGAACTGAGGGCAAGAGCCTTTATGAGGCGATGATGGCGCTTTATGAAAAATACGGCGCATATGCCGAGCGCACGGTCAACGTCGTCATGCCGGGCGTTTCAGGACTTGCAAAAATGCGCGAGCTTATGGAAAACCTCCGTAATAATCCTCCATGTGAGCTTGCCGGAGGAAAGGTCAAGTGCGTGCGTGATTACCTTACGGGCAAGACAAACACAGGCGAGACGCTTCCGCTTTCGGGAAGCAATGTGCTTTACTTTGAAATGGAGGACGGAACAAGCTTCATCATCCGTCCGTCAGGTACAGAACCGAAGATAAAGGTGTATATCCTCGCATCGGGCAAAACACTTGATGAAGCAAACAAAACAGCGGACTCCTACGCCTCCGCCGCAAACGACATAGCGAAATGAAAACAGAAGGCATCCCGGAACGCAAAATCTGCGTTCCGGGATGCTTTCTTTTACGTCGTTGCGTATTAATCCGGCTTTGTCTGCGACGGAGGATATCCGAACATTTTGACAAATGCCCGGTAAAAAGAAGCATAATCGCGATATCCGCAGTCGAGATATATTTTGGTGGGCGGGTTGTTGTTTGTGATAAAGTCATCATCGCGGCGCGGACGGAGTTGACAGGATGCTCGTTCAGTATTCCGAGCAATTTGTGAAAAACACCGGCAAGGTAAACACCATGCACGCGTGGGTTGAGGTGGATTTTAGTGAGATGTGTTGTTAAAACTCATTAAGCGCCGAGAGTCCGGACTTGTAAAGAGAAAAGAATTTGTCAAATCCGTCGGCTTTCTCTTCTTCGGGATGAAGAATGAAGGTTTCGACATTTTTAAAAACTTCCTTATCAAGCCATTTGCTGAGCGGGAGAGAGCTTCCTTTAAGCGAATATGCTGCAAGCAGTGCCATACCCCACGCTCCGCCTTCTCCGGCAGTTTTGGATACGGAAATTGGTGTATTAAGTGTGTTTGAAAGAAGCTGCTGTGCAACGCCTGTTACTTTGAAAAGCCCGCCGTGTGCAGTGAAGCCGTCTGCGGAAATGTTCTCATTCTCTTTAAGCATATCCATACCGATCTTCAGCGGAGCAATTGTTGCATAAAGCTGTGAACGGAAAAAGTTTGCGAGGGAGAGTCTGCTGTTCTTAGTCCGGAAAATTATGGGTTTTCCACGCTCTATGCCTGAAACCGGTTCGCTTGCCAGACAGTTGTATGAAACAACTTCACCGCAGTCAGCATCCCCGGTCAGTGCATTTTCGTAGAGAAGCTTATAAAGCTTTGATATGTCTGTATTTGTGCCGAGAAGAGATGCAAATTCGCCGAACACTTTTACCCAGGCATCAAGCTCGGAACAGCCGTTATTGCTGTGAATGAGTGCAGCGGGATGAGCATCGGGAGTTAAAACGACATCAATCTCGGGGTACATACGCGAAAGAGGCTTTTCAAGAACAAGTAAAGAAAAAACCGATGTGCCCGCTGAGATATTTCCTGTTTTCGGACTTATGCTGTTGGTTGCAATCATTCCCGTTCCGGCATCACCCTCAGGCGCGCAGACAGAAATTCCGAAAGAGAGCTCGCCGCTTAAATCAAGAAAATGCGCACCTTCTTCGGATAATACCGTGCCGGAGTCATTACAGAGGCGTACTTTTGGAAGAATGTCGCGTATTTTCCACGTAAAGCCCTTATCTGCGATAAGCTCATCAAACATATCAAGCTTTTCTCCATCGAAGTCTCTACCGATAAACGGAAACATTCCTGAGCCCTCGCTTACGCCGATTTCGTGCTTTCCGGTGAGCAGATAATGAATATATCCCGAAAGGGTGGTAATATGGGCAATTTCAGGAACGTGAGCCTCATTATTCAATATTGCCTGATACAGATGTGCTATGCTCCAGCGCTGAGGTATATTAAAATTAAATAAGGAACTGAGCTTTTTTGCTGCAGTCTCTGTCGTGGTGTTGCGCCAGGTACGGAACGGCGTGAGAAGCTTCATATTTTTATCAAAAACAAGATAACCGTGCATCATTCCGGAGATACCGATGGAAGAAAGTTTTGTGATTTTGACTTTGTATTTTTCTATGACATCCCGTCGAAGATCAGAAAAGCATTCACGCACACCGATATGTACATCTTCGATATCATATGTCCAGTACCCGTTTTCTAATTTGTTTTCCCATTCGTAAGAACCACTTGCGATGGGGGAATATGTGTCATCAATCAGACAGGCTTTGATTCTGGTTGAACCAAGCTCAATTCCGAGAAATGTTTGTCCGTTCAGTATCTTTTCTTTAATCACAGCAGAAGACCTCCTTGGTTATTTCGTCATTTTTCTGTATTCGCCCGGCGGCATACCGAGATGTTTTTTTACGAACGTGTTGAAATAATACTCATTCTGAAAATTCATTTTTTCACTTATTTCTCTCAGGGACAGCTCTTTGCTCTCAAGAAGCTTATGAATATGGTCAATTCGCGATTTTGCAATATACTGAGCAGGGGAGATTCCTTCGTTTTTAAGGAAAATTCTCGTAATCTGCTTTGTGCTTATGTGGCAGTATGCTGCGATGTCGGAAACCGTGAGCCAGCTTTCAATATTATCTTGGATGTACGCCTTGGCGGCATCAAGGCGGAGATCCTCCGGCTCCTCGGTGTTTTTATCGGATGCAAGCTCGCGCAGTCCGCAGAGACGGAGCAGCATAATCACACTTTCACATACAGAGTTTTGTATTATATGCTCGGAAAGAGAGGTTGCGTTACAGTATTCATTGATTATGAAATAGATATTTTCCAAAAGACGTGCGGGAACAATATCTGAAACGCATTCTGTAAGATACGAGAGCTCAGTGCTCGAAAAAACCAGTGAAAACTTCTCCGTTCCGGGAGATGAAGAAAGAACCCGGTGCTTTACAAACGGCGGAATGAAAAAGAATTCACCGCTGTTTGTACAATGTAGCTTACCATCTGCTTCATATGTTTGTTGTCCTTTTTCTATAATGTGAATTTCAAAGCCGTTATGATGATGAGGCTTGCTGGTAATCTTGCTTGCGTCACTGTCTATGATTAAGTGTTTTAAATAACAGTCGCGAAGATTGAGAACCGAAAAAGGGGAATAACCGTCTGTTTTGTCCGGCTGCTTGAAATATATTTTCATAGAACACACCTGCTTTTGCCGCAATTTAGTTTTATTTTACCACGGGATTGCCTTAAAAACAACTACTATGTCTGTATTTTATAAAAAATAGTCTTTGGATTATATTGTTTGAGGAAATGCCGGAATGTTATAATTGTATTACAAGAAATTACACTCTCGGAGAAGGATGAATATGGAATACAATTTCGGCTCATATCCTACTATGATTACGCCGTATACGGCAGACGGAAAAATTGACTTTGAAACGGTAAGAAAATATGTCCGCTGGTATGCGGAGAACAATTGTCACGGAATATTTTCGGTTTGCCAGTCGAGCGAGATTTTTTTCCTCGATGTTGATGAACGCGCAGAGCTTAACCGTGTTGTCTATGATGAAACGCAGAAAGTTGCACGCGAAACCGGAAAGAAAATGACTATAGTTTCATCGGGTCACGTTTCCGAAAAGCTTGAGGACCAGGCGTATGAGCTTAATAAAATATACGAAAGCGGAACTGATGCGCTTATTCTCATTACAAGCCGCCTTGACCTTAATAATGAGGGAGATGATGTGTGGCTCAGAAACGCCGAAAAGCTCCTAAAAATGATACCTGAAGATGTTGGTCTCGGTATTTACGAATGTCCGTTTGGTTACAAGCGCCTTGCAACACCGCGCATTTTTGAGTGGTGCCGCGATACCGGCAGATTCTATTTTATGAAG
>JAFQGO010000115.1:0-2750 GCA_017398225.1 Oscillospiraceae bacterium
AGAAATGCTTTCTCCCGGAGCAATATCGCTATACATCAACGGATATTCAACAAACGCACTTATCCCGCGCTCGGTCTTTTCAAGAGCGTATTTTCTTACCGCAAGCTCACGTTCCCTTGTGGTAACACTGATTCCTCCCTGCTGTGACGAGCTGTAGATACCAAAGAACTGCATCGGAAATGACGGAGCGGATTCTTCATAGATATACACCGTTTCATTGCTGTTGATATTTTGATATTTCGGGAAGAAATACCAGCTGTCAGCGGTATCTGCATATCTTATATCTGCAAAGCAAGGAAACATTATTCCGAGCTTTTCTTCTGTTTCGCCTGTGTTTTTTACGTTGCACTGCAGGCGGATTCCATTTTCTTCACAAACAACTATTTCAACACATATTTCAAGCTCTTTATATCGGTAACGAAGAATCGCAGAGATTTCATCAGCCTTTGCCGACATTAAATCAAAACTCGATATTTCCATACCATCCTCGTTTTTCACTTTCAGCAGTGACTCATATCTTACGGACATGAGCGGGGTATATTCGTTCTTCATACCGAGAAGCTTTATTCCATCGGAAATATCTGCTGCAAAAGAAAGTGCGCCGCTTTTGACCTCAAGCACAGAGCCACAAAGAGAAACCGAGCTGTCAACACTTATTTTTCGCTCTGCTTCTGCCGGATGCTCAGAAATAAGCATTTCCGGGAAAAGACGTCTCGCGGTATTGTTGACCGTCACCGCGGCGATGCATATATCCGTATCAAGCATTTTATTGTGAAAAATAATGCTCTCAACACGGCTTCCGTTACACGGCACGGCATATGCGCCCATATCGCCGCCGATGCTGTGACGCATTGTTTTCAGATTAAGCGGAAGTGCGGTGTCGTGCGTCCCGTCGGAATAAACTATCTCAACGAAAAAGCGTTCAACATCATCAACCGAAAGCGGCATCGTTACGTCTTTTGATTTTTCGCCGACAATTGCGCTTTTTGCGGCAAATCCGCAACGCTGATGTCGCTTTCCCTTTATGCCAAAAAGAAAGAAGAGCTCCGATGCGTTCATTTTTAACTTGACTTCCGTTTTGCTGTCGCGGCTTATCGGTCTGCAAAGCCTGCGTTTTGCAGGAACGCCGAAGTTTACTATGATGTCATCATTTTCCGCCGGAGGAGCATCGGGTGCGATGAGATTTTTCCCTGTCGGTAAAACCTTGAAAGGAATCCCGCGAAGAGAAACCTCATCTTTTTCAAAAAATCTGCCGCCGTCGATCATAACATTCTCGTTCGGTGCAGAAAACTCTGCATTGAACATCGCCGATATATCAAGCGCAGTAAAGCTTTCCTTTTTTTCGGTAACGAGCTCTGCGCAGCAAACCGGAAGCTCATTTTTTGTGCAGGTATACATTTTGCAGATTGTAAGCTCAGCTGCATTCCTTCTGTCTGCGCCAAATTCAAAGCGTAGCCCGGATGCATTAACCTTTTCGGTTTTAACAATAACTCGGTGCTCTTTGCCGTCGAATGTAAGGTCATCACAGCAAACAAGAGCTTCTTCTCCGCTTTCTGTCAGCAAAAAAACAAGCGGCGCTTTTGCAATTCGCCTGCGCTTTATGCCCAGCACTTTATATTCCATCACGAAATATTCCTCTGTATCAAATAAGGAATCGAGATAAAACGAACACACTTCATCGCATTCTTTCTCTTTTTCTGCGATCAGCTTATATCCGATATCCGATTTTACAACGCTTCCGTTTTCAGAAGCAAATCCATATGACAATAAATCTTTCATCTGCCGTTATCCGTTATTCCTTTCCGATTTTTTCTTTTCGTCACGTACACATATCGCAATAAAAGTTGCAATAAAAAGAGCTGTATGCGTAATCAGATTGCCGTGAGCCTTTGCAAGCGCATCATATATTATCCAAAGCGACGAATTGGTTATAAAAAACAACCTGTAGTATTTCGGGTCAGGCTGTGCGACACTTAAAACAAAACACATTGCCGCCGCAAGAGCTATTACATCATACCAACATGCAAAGCTCAGCAGATTCACCGCAAGAAATGCAAGCGCATAAATTGCGATAAGCCAATTCGGAGCTTTTTTTCTTTTCATATCAAAAATGTAATTTATAACTACCTGAACACACGCCACAGCGCAAATTGCCGCACCGTTTAACGTGTTTACAAGCAAATAACTCAAACCCACAAGAAGGTTCCCAAGAAAATTGAATATGAGAACGGATTTCATTGTTTTTCCGAAAGGCTCGCACAACCCCAACACAATTGATATTCCTGATGCTATGTACGAAATAATTTCTGCCATTTTATCTCCCTTTTCTTACTTACAAAACAACCGCAGGAAACTCACCTGCGGTCGTTTCGTTTTGCGTTATGTAAAAGCTTTTTGTAGGTTATTTTACTCTGTCATATGCGCTCGTGTAAGCCGCAAGAAGCTCTTCAAGTCCCATTTCATTAAGAGTATTTACAAACATATCAAAGTTTGAAAGCGGCTCCTGACCGAGGAGAAACTTTGCAAGCATTTCTTCTGTATAGTTGAGAAGTGCAAGCTTGTATGTATCGATAACTTCTTGTTCTTCGTCGTTAAAGTCAAGCCAAAGAGTTACCGGATAATACGGAAGCGTATGTTCAAGAATCATAGGTTCACTCTCAAGAGTAGTTTCCGACTGCATCGCCTCTGCCGCTGCAGGATCAATCCGGCAGAACGAGCCGTAGGTCTGGAAGCCGTACATCGTATTCGGA
>JAFQGO010000116.1:0-6975 GCA_017398225.1 Oscillospiraceae bacterium
ACTATTCCTGTGTTTCTTGCTATTGCAAGTTCACTTGCAAAGTAGTCGGAATCCGCAACATCTGCAAAGTTTTCTGCGTTATCACTTTCAAGCTCAAATGCACGGACAAGGAGAATTGCAAAGTCAGCTCTTGTGATGTTATTTGCAGGTGAGAAGATATTTTCACTTGTTCCCTTGATTATACCGCTCGAAGCAAGTGCGTTAATAGAATCTGCCGCCCACGAATGTTCAGAGAGGTCGATGAATCGGACGTTATTATCTGAATTTTCGCCTTCGTTTCCTGTTGAAGGCACAGACGGTGTTGTTTCCGTCTCATCTTTACCAGGGACAGATGGTGTTGTCGGAGTTGTTGTTTCGCCACCGCCTCCGGAAGCTCCGTTTGTGGTAGAACCATAGACCGTAATATAGAAGTGAATTGTGCTTTCGCGTCCTAAATCATCTATTGCCGTTATTGCAAAATGGTTATTTCCCACCTGACTTGCGGTCGGTTTCCATGTTATTACGCCTGTATCTGAATCTAAGTTCGCCCCTCGCGGAAGCATTTCTGCTTCATAAGTAACGCTATGGTCTTTGGGACTTATTGCATGGACTGTGACACTTATTGAGCTTCCTGCGCTTGTTGTGAGATTGCTGCTTACCGGTGCAAACTCAGGCGAAAAGTCCTCGCTGTATGTTGTCGGAATCCGCAGTGTCTGCCCTTCGGCTATCATATAGACAAAGCCCTTACTATGATCATAGCCGTCCACAAACTTTCTTATCGGCGTTACCTGCCCGACGTCAAGTGTGACTTCCTTATCATCTTCAGAGCTGCGGGATGCGCCTTTTATCTCAAACGAACCGCTTCTTGTTTGGGCACCGTTATCGATAAACACATATCTTCCTGCAAGGTCTCCAATCGCCTCATCGCTCAATGCTTTTTCGGTTGTAATGATAATCTCATTTTCCAATGAAATGTCTCTGGTGAAGTCTTTGACGGTGCCGTTTATCACACCTGTGTCACCCGTCGCTTCGCCCAGGATATCTCCGTCGTGAAGGTATTTATAGGTATTTTCGCCGTCCTTTACGGTATATACACCTACAAAGCCTCTGAACCTGAGCGCTTTTCCATCGTCCAGTGTTATCTCATAGGTGACGTTTCTGTTGGTTGCATAAAGAATATAGTCAACTCTGCCGTTTGTGTGCTCAACTCTTACGGCGCGGTACGCATCTTCCTGAGCCTCAGTGCCGTCAACTACTCTCATCTCAAGCTCATCCGAGCTTCTGAGATAACGCGTTGTGCGATACGGTTCAAAAACCGTTGTAAATGTTGTGTCAAGATTTTCGCCCGTGTTTTTCACCAGAACATATTTGAGCTTATCAATATTCTTGTTCTGTGCAACCAGAGGCGGAATACCGTCGGCAATTGATATATCGGACGCAACGCCGTCCTTCATATTGCTTCCGTTGAGAATTGTCATACGCATGCGCAGTCCTCTTGAGTCCTTAAGCCACTTATTGAAGTCCTTGATTACGAAATCAATTTCCACCTTACCCTCGGGACTTGTATCGCGGTCAACATTACGAAGCCATGTATATCCGCGCGGATATAACGTCGTGTAGGTCCACTGTGCCGGAGAATTCGGGTCTTTTCCGTATTCGACCGGAAGCTCAACTTCATCTTCGCCGAGAACTCCGCCTTCGACCGGAAGTCTCACAGCCTCTGTTACCGTATTTTTAATGTATGTTGCATCGCGTCCGGCATATGTTCCCTTATAGTTTCCGTTTTCATCAAGCTGCGAGCCGGAAATATAATTTCCGTTTTCATCCTCCACAAGAGTAAAGTCAAGTCCGCTTGTTTCTGCAACCTCATTACTTGTTACATGCATTGAATATACGTGATCATTACCTCCGAGAACTCTGAAAAAGTCAACAAGATATGAAATTTCGTCATCCACCTTTATCTGAACAACACTTCTGCGATACTCATCGGTACTTGCATATACATACGGAGTTGAAACGTCAACAAGCTGAACAATACCGTCATCGTCAAAATGCTTTGCCTTTCCGTGAATCTCCTCTACTACTGTTTGCTCTATTTCGTCAACCATAACCGTATTATGCGACAAGGTGCTTCGTATCCACTGAAGTCTGTTCGGCTGATATCCGGTTTCGGAAGGATATGCAAGATCAGGCAAAAATTCGAGACCATATGCCATAAATCCAAGGTTAAGCGTATCTCTATGACCGTGACCGCCGTTGCTTCCGAAATACATCCATGCACCGCGGCTGGTGGTTGTTGCGGTTGACTGGGTAGCAGCTGAATAATCTGCACCGTCGCGAAGCATTGCGAAGCCGAAGTTTGTAAGCATCTGAGAATCAAGATTAAACGTACCGTGTTCATCGATTACTGCCTGAACCTCATCCTGCAGACGCTCGGGGTTTTTCTCTGTTATATCATAATGCAGGTCTTCTACAGTATTGCCGTTGAGCAGATAAAGCCCCTGTGCAAACAACGGATCCTTCGTACACATCCACCCCGTGAGGAACTCTTTTTCATTCATCCAGTGCGTTTTTGCCAGTGTTGTCTGAGAGTCTCCGATATGCGGGGTATAATACGGCGTCATAAGCCAGACACATGAATAGAGCATTCTGATAAACTTAGGATAGTTTGCAAGGCTCATATCTTCTCTTACACGAAGATATTTCTCCACAGCTACCAGAGCACTTACCCATCCTTCGTTGTATTCGGAGGATTCATCGCCCTGTCCGTCAGCATCAACCATATCAACTATGCGCGACTCGATTCCTCCGCCCGTCTGCATCGAAACAGTAGATGCCGCATCCCAGACCGAATCCATAAGGAAGTTTAACCAATATTCGGTTTCGGGAGCTGAATCAAGTACAATACCGCCGAGAGCCATAACCTTCTGACTCATACCGAAGTTTCCGTCAACCTGTCTGTTTACCGTTCCTTCAAGAGAATCTCTTACAATACCGTCCTCTATGTGGGTGCGGAGCTGAGACGGAGTTTCTTTTGCATAACGGAATTTTATTGTTTTTGCTTTTTCTTTAAGATAATTCAGAACATACGGATCATCATAAAGGTCATATACGATATCGTATGCAAGAATAAACGCTTCCATATTACCTGTTTCCCATATTCTGCCTATGGTTCCGCCGAGGTTGAAGTCACCGCCCGAGGAATTATAAACAGTATTTCCATAGACCAGGAGGTCATGGTCGGGATAAAAGTCAGCGTATCTGTCAAGCAGAATTGCAGCTGTCCTTCCGTACTTTACGTCTCCGGTATAGAGATAAGCGTTTGCACAGTCAACTATCGCATCCTTTACCGCACCGCCGCCGGTCGTTCCGCGTCTCCACAGACCCCAGTGCGAATACGTCGCAATATACAAATGCGCTTCAACAATTCCGTTTGAATACGTATACGGTGTTCCGTCAGGCTTTCGGGGAATGTAACCCAGGCTGTCATCTACACCCCATCCGGCAACCGTCTCACCTTCACGAAGTCCTGCGCCGTTGTTTATTGTCTTTACGTTCTCAATGTCTTTATATAATTCATTGTAAAGATTTCCGCGTTCATCGCCGTAGCCGTAATAGTTATACCACTCCATTGTCCATTCATCGGTCGGAGATGTGCAATCACATTCAGCATCGGCAGAGCCGTGATGAACAAGCCTGTGGTTCGCTTCAAGTGCGCGTATGCGGTCGAACTCGCCGTATTCGTTAAGTCCCAATTTATAAAAGCTTTCAAAATCATTGGACGGGAAGAGGCGCTTGCAGTCCTGGCACTGCAGCTTCCACGGGCGAGACAGCGGTGAAAAGCCATATGTATACATGCCGTATTTATCGGTCAGATTTGTTCCGCAGTAGCGGCAGCAGCCGACATACGGGTCTCCGGGACGTCCAAAGTGAATTGAGCGCGGAATACCGTTTGAGTGAATCATATCATAGAACTTATCAAGCTCATTTACATACTGATCAGCTCTCGCTATGGTTTTTGCATTCTCCGTTTCTGCCCAGTCGTATTTTTTATAATTTTCGCGCACATTGGCGACAGTTTCCGGAGTCATATACGAGCCACTGCTCTTACCTTTTGCAACAGTAAGGGAAATCTCCTCACTTCTTATTCTGCCGTCAAGCTCTATCGTTACCAAAAATCTTGCTTCTCCCTCGGAAACCGGAATAATATCGAGATTTTCAGTGATATCAGCATATTCCGGAGTGAGGGCTTCGGCTGTAACAATTGCACCCTCCGTATCAAGCTCACGACCGATGTTGCTTATCGCTGTCGTATACAGCGGAACAACATCGCCTTCAACCCCGGTCAGTCGTATGTGCTTACTTCCGCCCGCAGTTGCGTCAATGTCCGTCATTCCTTCAGGCAGAACGGTAATATCCATATAGCCCTCTACAGTGTCGCCGTTGAAGGTTGATACTACCTTTATCCTTGTCGTTCCTTCCTTGTGCGCAGTGAGGAGGTTTCCGTCAACGCTTGCAATGCTTTCATCCTCAGATGTGAACACACTGCTTACAGCAGAGGATGCAGTCACTCTTCCGCTTTGAAGCTTCGGCTGTGCGATAAGGCGTGTTGAATCGCCTGCAAACATCTCCTCAGCCTCCATAATTGCACCTGTAGAAACAATCGGATCAACGGTAACGCTTATCTTTTCGGTCGTTTTCACAACCTGATCCCCTATATTTGCGCTGAATGTCACCGTTGCTTCTCCGGCAGCGTTGGCTTCGATTGTGTAATTTCGGTTTTCGGTTGCACCCATCACATAGTCAAGTCCCGAAACCTTCACGGCGTCATTGTCAACGCTTGCAGAGATCTTATCCGTTGCGTCCGTTTTGTCGTTGTTCTTATCACCGAAATGACGTATGCTGCCATCGGACATATATGCCGTTGCACTTCCGTCAAAGGTTTCTCCTACGGCAAGAGCCTCGGGGATATCCGCTTCAAGCCGTGAAAGCCCGACATCACCCATAACAGGAATAAACGTGAGTGTATCAATAATTGCATACGGGTTTCCGCTTCCGCGGCTGCGCATACGCATATAGAATTTATTTTCTCCGCGGCTTAAATACACTGTGTTCAGCGTATGTTCCTTATCCATTACTGTACGGCTGTTGGGATCGGTTTCGAGCAATCCGTCATAGAAGCTGTGGTCACCGACAAAGCCAAAGCCGATATTTTCGTTGCCCGCGAAAATGGAATAGTATGCTCCCTTGCAGTACTTTGCACCAAGCAGTCTGACGCTGTAATATCCCGATATCGGAACATCCACGGAAAATGCAAACGTCTGCTCCTTGCTGTTTGTATTCGGCCAGAAATTTGTTTTTCCGTAAGTGTTTACAAACAGAATTTTCTTTCCCGTATCGGATACGGTATTTTTTACATATGTGCCGAGTGTTCCTTCGTCAGGCAGGATTGTATATCCGGGAGTAATATCCGGAAGAGAATAGTCTTCCTTTACTTCCGTCTGCTTAAAGTCAATCGAGAAGGTCGGAAGCTCACTGTATACAGTTACCGGAACACTTCCGCGACAGCTTTCTTCTTTTTCATTAAGCGCTTCTGCGATTATCTCTGCCTTGCCTTCCGAAACGGCAGTTACAATGCCTGTTTCCGCATCAACGGTTACCACGTTTTCATCGGAGCTTGAATAAGTAACCTCGTAGCCCTCGGCACTTACCTCGCTTGCGTCATCCATAACCGCAATTACCGAAACCTGAGAAGAGGACATTTCGGTTTCGCCGGTAAGAAGCGCAACCGCGTCCTGCGTAAAGCGCAGGCTTGCAAGCTTCGGAGCCTCTCCGACTTCAATCTGTGCCGTACCGGAAACCGGCTCTCCGCCTTCAAGAGGTGTGACCGTTGCGGTTATGTTTGCAAAGCCCGGTTTTATACCGCTGATTACGCCGGTGGCCGCGTCTATTTCGGCAACCTCGGTGTTGTCGCTTGCATACACAACCTCACAGGTCTTTGTGTATTTCTTTCCGTCATTGCGCATCGGAACAGCCGTTGCCTGCGCGGTTCTTGTTGCCGGAACAGGGTTTTTATCAAACTCAATCTCTACGCTTTCAAGATACGGCTTGTCGGCAGGATCTGCCGGAGTAAGCTTCAGAGAATAGAACATTGCGGTCGGAGTCACCGTCATATTCGGATTTGCACCGTTTTCCTTGATAAAGAGATAATATGTCTCTTCTTCAAGATCGGTGATGTCAAGGTCTATACTCTCCGGCTCAACATCCTGTGCCTGCTCATACATATCAATCTCACCGACGAGATAGCTCTCTTCCTCGGCGGCAGTCAATGCGTAGTACGCAATATTTTCGAAATACCTGTGAAGCTGGATATTTGAGCCGAATTTGTATTCAATACTGTTGTTCAGCGGGACATGTGTCGAGCTTCCGTCTGTTTCAGGCTCCTTAAGCTTTGATTCCGGTATAAGATATATCCCCGCGTTATAGCCTGTCGGCAGAGCCTCGTATGTAACTGTCGGAAGATATGTTCCCGGAGTTACTTTAAGGATTATAGCGGCAACCGGGTCGGCAGTCGAGGTCAGTCTCCCCCTCCAGAAATCCCAGTTCAAGCCGTCTGTTCCGAGCTGGGGCTTGCGATTGGCTTCCATATCGTAATAGCTTGTCATACGCCATTCATTTGTACCTTGCGTAGCAAATGTCTTTGCAGTATCAAGCGCTTCAAGACCGTCGCGGTCAATTGCCTCGGTTTCTCCGTACGCACCGGCGTTGAATACAAAGTTCATCTCTACCGGTATCGGCTTCGGAAGCTCCGTAAGAACATTTACCGTAAATACCTTCGTTGTCGGTTTTCCGTCCAAAAGCGCAGTTACCGTGATATTCGCAGTGCCGAGTGCGTTTGCAGTAAGCGTAAATGTCGTTGTTTTCGGGTCGATATCCTGTGTAGCATCACGGCTTCCGTTATTTTCACAGTTATCTGCCTCAACACATATGACATCC
>JAFQGO010000009.1:0-5506 GCA_017398225.1 Oscillospiraceae bacterium
AGAGAAACCGTTGCAAATGCGGCAGAGCCGATAGCAAAGCCTTTACCGATAGCAGCAGTTGTGTTGCCGACAGAGTCAAGCTTGTCGGTAATTACACGAACCTCAGGCGCGAGGTGGCAGGATTCTGCAAGACCGCCGGCGTTATCCGCAATCGGGCCGAAGGCGTCAATTGAAACCGTGGCACCAACGAATGCAAGCATACCGAGCGCTGCAATTGCGATACCGTATGTACCGCAGACAATACCGGCAAGCACGAGCGCGATACCGATAAGAAGGATAGGCGCAAGGCAGGAGCGTGAGCCGACAGCGTCGCCCTTCGTGATAACGAAGCTTTCGCCGTCCTTTGCCATCTCGGCAAGAAGCTTTGTCGGCTTGAAATCCGCAGAGGTGTAATACTCCGTAATTGTTCCGATTGCAATGCCGCAGACGATACCAAGAACGCCTGAGATCCACGGACTGAGCCAGCCGAAGCGGAAATCTGCAATTTCGATATCATTGAAAATAACATAAGAAGCAACAAGACCGATGATTATTGTGAGACCTGCGGAAATCCATGTTGCAATATTAAGCTCACGCGAAGGGTTATCGCCCATCTTGCGGATTGCCGCAAAGCCCAGTCCAAGAAGGCAGCCGAGAAGCCCGCCACCTGCAAGAACTATCGGATAAGTCGCAGTTGCGGAGAAAACCGCATCGCCGAGCGGTGCGAAATTAGAAACAGCGATCATAATAGCTGCCGCCATGGTCGCAACAAAGCTCTCAAGAAGGTCAGAGCAGTTTCCCGCGATATCGTTTACGTTATCGCCGATAAAGTCAGCCACAACATTTGGAACGCGGCTGTCATCCTCCGGCATATCGTGGCGGATTTTTGCAAGAATATCAGCAGATATATCCGCCGCCTTTGTGTAGTTACCACCGGCAACACGGTTAAACATAGCAACAACGGAGCAGCCGAGCGAGTAAGTGGAAATTCTCATAATGGACGGATTGCAGGTAAGGTTTGCAAGAAAACCGGTCCCGGTAGCATCAGCGTCAACCCCGCCCCACATAAGAAGAACAGAGACAAGACCGAACATACCGAAAGCCTGAACCGCAAGACCGGAGATGCTTCCGCCGCAAAGCGCAACCTTAACGGTTTCGCCGATTGAAAGCGATTCACGCGCACGGTTTGCAGTACGTACATTTGCATATGTAGCGCTCCTCATACCGAGCACGCAGACAATACTGCTCATTGCGGCACCCATAATGAAGGTGATACCACTTGTCTTTTCAATGAACAGGGAGAAGACAAGTGCGACGAGAATAACCACAATTGAAATGGTTTTATATTCCGTCTTCATAAATGTGGATGCGCCGCTGCGGATAATAGCCGCCATCTCAGCCATCTCGGCTGTACCTTCGCTCATCTTGCGTATGCGCACATAATTAAATGCAACATAGCAGAAGGTTAAAACGATTACCGCGAGGATAATTACATAGGGTGACATAAGCTTTGCCTCCTGGATAAATTTAATATATGTATATTCCCCTGAAAAAAAGAAATATTACACTTTTTGATATATTATACAATAAAGTTACAAAAAGTGCAATAATTGTTAAAAAATAAACACCTTTTTGTTAAAAAACAGACAATTTATTGACAAACACTTAACAAAAAACGAACCTCCCCTGATGAGGAAGCCCGTGTGAAAGCTATTTACCCAGCGTTTCCAATATGTATTCTGTCCCAAAGCTCACGCCCTTTTCAAACGCACGTTCTGCTGCCATTGCGCTAAGAGCGTTGCTTAACTCGGTATATTCTTCAAAAATCGCCTTCTGTTCGTCCGTAAGACTCGACAGAAGCCTTTTCTGACACTCTACCGCCATTTTCGTAAGCTTTTCCTCTTCTTTTGTTTTTTCGCATGGCTGTTGCGACAAATGCAAGTTCCACAGGTCTTTTATCACCATTGTGCAATCCTCCGTTGCTATTATTTTTCGCTATGTGTTTTTATATACTAAAAAAGCGCACAACCAAAGGTCATGCGCCGAAAAACACATGCTTTGATTTGTTGCAACACAAATTGAATTAACATTAGAAACAGTATGCTAATTAGAGCATGCATTTTTACCTAATACAGGTAAAATTATACACACTGTTTCATAACCATATTCAATTTGTGTTGCTTTTACAGTATAACACAAATTTCACCTTTTGTAAAGGAAAACAGCGCGGAAAATCTCCGCGCCGTTTCCCTCTATTCGGGGTGGAAATGGACTTACATTACTTTACAAGACCTAAAAGTCTTACGAAGATTGCAGCTGCCTCTGCTCTTGTTGCTGTGCGGAGCGGAGCGAAGGTTCCGTCGGAGTTACCGGAAAGAACGCCTGCATTTGTTGCCCACTCAACTGCTGCCTTTGCAAACTCAGAAATCTTAGCGCTGTCAGAGTAAGTTACCTCACTGTTACCTGCAGCTTCGATATTGTTTGCAACTGCATATCTGTGGATAATAGCTGCCATCTGCTCACGTGTGATGTTGTTATTCGGAGCAAACTTATCTGCTGAAACACCGTTTACGATGCTGTTTGCGCTTGCCCATGCAACTGCATCTGCATAATACTGATTTGCCGGAACGTCTGCAAAGCTTGATGCAGCTGTAACTTCCGGAGAACCTGCAAGGCGGTAGAGAATTGTTACAAACATACCGCGTGTAAGGCTCTGAGAAGGCGCAAATGTTGTTGCGGAAACGCCGTTCATAAGTCCCTTGTCATAAGCTTCCTTAACAACGCTGTAGTACCATGCGCCTGCCGGAACGTCAACGAAGAATGACGGAGCGGACGGAACGATTGTTCCTTCTGTCTTGTCTTCATCCTTCTGACCGAGGTCATCAGCACCTGCGTTGGACTTATCACCGCCTGCCTGGAGACCGCCGCCACCGTTGCCGGAAGGACGGCTCGGATTTGAACCGGTGGTCTTCTCCTCGAAAACAGCTACAAGACGATAGCACTTATCCTGATCAACTGTTATGGTTGCCTTTTCAGACTCTATAGCATTGTACCAGCTAATAAACTCATAACCGTCGTCTGCCTTTGCAGTAAGCTTATTTGTCTTGATACCGTTTGAATAATCTGTATCTCTTACCCATACCTTATCCTTGTTTGTTACAGTACCTTTTCCGTAAATCTCAACATCAGCATAAACGTACTTAAGCGATGACTTTGTATCAACAAACTGATTATTTGCAATGTTTTCTTCGCCGTTATAAACAAGCTCATACTTATCGGCATCAGCGCCTGTAAGAACTATGCCGCTTGAGAGAACAGGGAAGTTTTCAACATTGGAATAATCAACAGCTTCAACGTTGATATCATATTCTACGATATCCGTGAGAGCTTCGCCCTCTGCATTGAAGAACTGAACCTTGAGGCTATCCTTATAATAATAGTTGTTTGCTTTAACATAGAAGTACTCTGTACCATCTATTTCGTTTTCGCATTCATCCTTACCTGCTTCATCCCAGCTGATATAATATTCATCGCTGTCACAGAATGCATATCTGATAAATGCTGCATCCTCAACCGTTGTTGAGAAACCAATCCAT
The DNA here is from genome assembly GCA_017398225.1 of Oscillospiraceae bacterium. Taxonomy (GTDB): domain Bacteria; phylum Bacillota; class Clostridia; order Oscillospirales; family JAAYXM01; genus SIG480. Next base: position 3,576 of record JAFQGO010000009.1, read on the forward strand.
GCGCCTGACTCACCCACCTGGTTTGTATGAATAAAGAGCTGGTCAGCGCCGAGTGTAATTTTGCCGTTCTTTTCTGCTACTGTGCTGTTTCCATAAGAAACAACGCGGTCTGTAACAACATACTCGCCTTTGTCCGAATCCCATTCCCAATGGGTAGCAGGAGCTACTTCCTTGCCAATCTTTACGTCTGCCGGCTTTCCGTCCTTGGTGCCATAGTAAAGTGTAACAGCAGATGTGTCGATTGTGTATCTCTTAATGTTTGTAAGCGCTTTGTCATCTGAACCAAAGTACTGAATCCAAAGAGTGTCCTTTGTGTCAGAATTATCATATGCATTTACATAGAAGCGCAGTTCTCCGGGAATGTCGATTACCTCTCTGCCCCACCAATATCCGGGTTCGAAGGCGAATTTTGCATATGCTGCATCATCCGGAACATCTGTAAACTCAACGCCTACCCATGCACCGCGTACGCCTTCTCCGTCACGGTTCTTATGAGCATGGAGCTTATCTGCTGCAATCTTGATGGTCTTTTTGTCTGTATCAAGCGTTGCGCTGTAGCTTCCCTCTGTGCAAAGCTCTGTGTTTGCAGGAATATCATTATCGGAGATAGGTGCAGCAGCGATAGTTGCATCTACATCAAACTCATTCTCGATTGCAAGCTCTACATTTGTTGTATCAATGTAGTAATAATACGGAATACCGTCATACGGAGTTCCGTCTTCTCTGTACCACTCGATTTCTACATAGTCCGCTGCATTGAAATCACTTGCATCTACATAGAAAGCAGCACCGTAAACATCATCCTCTGGAGCTTCCGTCTTGCCGGCATCAAGCCACTCAACAGGAATCGGATTATAAGAGTATGAGTTGCCAAAATCATAAGTGAACTTTGTTGCGCCCTCGGGAGCTACAAGTGAGAAGCCTACCCAATAGCCTTCTTCTTTGCCATTAGGATTATTGTTTGTATGCTTCTTGAGTCCCTTTGCAGAAAGCATAACATAATATTCATTCCAGTACTCATTATACTCATACTCAGCTTTATAAGTATCTGCTTCGTACAGTTCTGTTACGGGAGTGTCTGAATGATCTTCAAGCTTTGCAGCTGATATTCCTTTTCCGTCAAAGTGCTTGCACTCAACATCAGTAACATCTACATAATAATTTTTCTCTGCGGATATCGGCTTGCCCTCAGCATCACACCACTGGAGTGAAACATTAAAGTAGCGCTTATCTGTTTTATCGTTGTAATATGCATTTCTCATGTCAAGATAGAATGCAACACCTTTTGTGCCCTTATCATCAATAGTCTCAAGGGCAACGGGAACATCGGAATGACCGCCATTAGAGATCGAGTATGTAAACTTCTCTGCGCCTGTCGGAGCTGTTACCGCAAAACCTGTCCAAAATGCAGGAGCTTTACCGTTCGTTTCACCGCTCTTGTGCATAAGAAGGTCATCCATAGAGATTGTTATTTTGTCGCTCTTCGGGTCTTTTTCTACTGTGTACTTTTTGTAAACATCATAAGCGCCGTCATTGTCGCGAACGTTTGCCTTTCCTACTGTTCCCTCAAGCTCATAAAGCTCAACATCGGTAACATCTACATAGTAGTCTGTTCTTGCGGAAATTACGTTGCCGGCTTCATCACGCCACTGAAGAGAAACGTTGAAGAAGCGCTTATCATTATAATACATCGGATACTCAGCATTAAGATAGAATGCAACACCCTGTGTACCCTCATCATCAATGGTTTCAAGAGCAACATTATTACCGGATGAGTGATGAATTCCGTCTATAGCATAATCAAACTTAGCTGCTCCTGTCGGAGCTGTTACTGCAAAACCTGTCCAATAACCTTCCTTGGATGCAGCATTTGTGTGCATCTTAAGATCGTCAGCTTTGATTGTAACTACGCCGTTCTTTTCGTCTACGTC
>JAFQGO010000117.1:0-3915 GCA_017398225.1 Oscillospiraceae bacterium
AAGATCAAGCAGATTTCGTATCTTGTCAAGGTCGAAGAAGTTTAATAGGGAGGTGTAGGAATGAAACTGCACGAATTATCTCCCGCAGCAGGCTCTGTCAGCGATGTAAAGCGTAAAGGCAGGGGTCCCGGCTCGGGTAATGGTAAAACAGCGGGAAAAGGTCATAAGGGTCAGAACGCAAGATCCGGCGGCGGTGTCCGTATCGGATTCGAAGGCGGTCAGATGCCGATTACCAGACGTCTCCCGAAACGTGGTTTTAACAATATCTTTGCAAAGACATATGCAATCGTTAATGTCGAAGCACTCAACGCTTTTGACAACGGTGCTGTAGTAGGAACTGAAGAGTTACTTGCTAAGAAGATCATCCGCAAGGCAGAGGACGGACTTCGCGTTCTCGGCAACGGTGAGCTTACAAAGAAGCTTACAGTAAAAGCTAACGCTTTCTCCGAGTCGGCAAAGGCAAAGATTGAAGCCGCCGGAGGGAAGGTCGAGGTGGTCTAAGTGATTGAGACAATCAAGAACGCGTGGAGAATACCTGAGCTTCGCAAAAAGATGATATTCACACTCGTGTGTCTCCTCATCTTCAGACTCGGCGCTGCTATCCCGGTTCCGTTTATCAACCGTGAGCTTTTAGAGGCTATCTTCGGACAGTATCAGAACACAGTTCTCGGTTTCATGAACGCTATGTCCGGTGGCTCGTTTGAACAGGCAAATATCTTTGCTCTGTCCATCCAGCCGTATATCAACGCATCTATCATTATGCAGCTTCTGGCAGTTGCAATTCCGTCTCTTGAGCGTATGGTAAAGGAAGGCGGAGAAGAAGGTAAGAAGAAGCTTGCTTCTCTTACCCGCTATGCGACAATCGTTATCGCTCTTCTCCAGGGCTTTGCTTATTACACATTGCTCAAAAACGGCGGCGCAATTGATTCAGGCAGCCTTAACAGCACATTTGCTGCATTCTCGATCATTTTAACATTTGTTGCAGGTTCTGTTTTCGTAATGTGGCTCGGCGAGCAGATTACGGAGAACGGCATCGGAAACGGTATCTCGCTTATCCTTTTTGTAGGTATTGTTTCACGCGTATATCCTGCAATCGAGTCGCTTATCGGTAACTATGCAAACCTTCACTGGTACGGAATTGCGGCAATACTTGTTGTATTCCTCGCAGTAATCGCTTTCATCATCTTCTTTGACGGTGCAGAGCGCAGACTTTCCATCCAGTACGCAAAGCGCGTTGTCGGACGTAAAATGTACGGCGGCAGAAGCACGCATCTTCCGGTTAAAGTAAATATGTCCGGTGTTATGCCGATCATCTTTGCTTCATCTATTGCGACATTCCCGGCAACAATTGCTGCGTTCTTCCCGAAGCCCGAAAGCGGCTTCTGGCTCTGGGTTCAGGAAAATGTTTTCTCCCCGGACAGCGCAGTTTATGCAATTGCTTATCTTCTTCTCATTATTGGATTCAGCTACTTCTACACGGCTATCCAGTACAACCCCGTTGAGATTGCAAATAACCTCAAGAACAACGGCGGCTTCATTCCGGGCTTCCGTCCGGGCAGACCGACTGCTGAGTTCATTGCAAAGGTTATGAACAAGATCACTCTCTTCGGTGCGTTCTTCCTTGGTGTTGTTGCAGTGCTTCCGATGATCGTAAGCCATGCTACGCCGGGAATCAACCTCTCCATCGGTGGAACCTCGGTTATCATCGTTGTAGGTGTTGCACTTGAAACCGTAAAGCAGATTGAATCTCAGCTTATGATGAGAAACTACAAGGGTTTCCTTGAATAAGGAGGAAAAGTAAATGAAGCTTATTCTCCTCGGCGCTCCGGGCGCCGGAAAGGGAACTCAGGCTGAGCTTATTTGCAAAAAGCTTAACATCCCGACTATTTCTACGGGAAACATTCTTCGTGAGGCGATAAAGAACAAGACAGAGCGCGGTATGATGGCTAAGTCTTTCATGGATGCGGGAAAGCTTGTTCCGGACGATGTAATCGTCGGTATTGTGTCGGAGCGCTTGTCTGCGGATGACTGCAAGAACGGATTTATTCTTGACGGTATGCCGAGAACGGTTGCTCAGGCACAGGCTCTTGATGATATGGGCGTCGAAATTGATATCGTTCTTTCGATAGAAGTTGACGATGAGGCTATTGAGCGTCGTATGTCGGGACGCCGTGTATGCGAAAGCTGCGGGGCATCCTATCATATCGAACACAAGAAGCCGATAACAGACGGAGTGTGCGATTCCTGCGGAGGCAAGCTTGTTCTCCGTGCGGACGATGCTCCCGAGACTGTCCGCGACAGACTTCGCGTGTATCACGAGCAGACAGAACCGCTTGTTGCGTATTACGAATCCAAGGGTATTTTAAAGGCGATAAAGGGTCAGGACGGAATTGAAGAAACCACCCGCCTTGTCTTTGAAGCTCTCGGCGTATACACTGCTTAAAGCGTGTAAGGCTTCATAAGCACTGTTTTATCAGTGATTGGAGGATTTGGCTTTTGATACAGATTAAATCACAACGTGAGATTGAGCTTATGCGGTGTGCAGGGCGCATTGCCGCAAATGCTCTTGCCGCCGCAGGACGTGCGGTGGCACCGGGAATTACAACCGGTGAGCTTAACGATTTAATTATGCAGTCAATTGAGAAAGACGGCGCATATCCGAGCTTTCTTGGATACGCCGGCTTTCCCGGGGCAGCATGCATATCGATAAACGACGAGGTAATTCACGGTATACCGGGTGCGCGCAAGCTGTGCGAGGGTGACCTGGTAAAGATAGACGTAGGAGCGACATATCGGGGATACATCGGCGACTGTGCAAACACATTTGCTGTCGGAAAGATAAGCGATGAAGCACAAAGACTTATTGATGTAACCCGGCAGAGCTTCTATGAGGGTATAAAGTACGCTCTTACGGGAAACAGAATCTCTGATATTTCCCATGCAATTCAGACCTATGTTGAAGATAACGGCTTTTCCGTTGTACGGAAATATATCGGTCACGGCGTAGGTGCAAAGCTGCATGAGGAGCCTGAGGTTCCCAACTTCGGTAAACCCGGATGCGGGGCACGCATCGTCAGCGGAATGACGATTGCAATAGAACCGATGGTAAATCAGGGCGTGTATACCGTCAAAGAGATGAGTGACGGCTGGACCGTGAAGACACGGGACGGAAAGCTGTCCGCCCATTATGAAAACTCGGTATTGATAACAGAGGACGGGCCGGAGATTTTAACTTTGGCCGATGAAAACAGGTAGAGGGAAATTTATTATGGAAGCGCAAGTCGGACATATTGTTATTTCTCTCGCCGGCCGCGATAAAGAGCGGCTGTTCTACGTATTAAAAACCGAAGAAAACTTCGTGTACCTTGCCGACGGAAAGCTGCGCAGAATTGAAAACTGCAAGAAAAAGCGTCGCAGACATGTGAGGGTTGTGGGAAGCTCACAGTCCTATGTCGGCGAAAGGCTCCGTTCGGGTAAAGAGGTATTAAACAGCGAGATGCGCAAAGCGCTTTTGGAATTTCTGAAAACGCACCTGCAAGCAGAGGGAGGTAATTTGCTTGGCTAAAGAAGACGTAATCGAGCTCGAAGGTACCGTCATAGAGGCGCTGCCTAACGCAATGTTCCAGGTGGACATCGGAAACGGGCACAAGATTTTAGCTCACATCTCGGGTAAGCTGCGTATGAACTTCATCCGCATTCTCCCGGGAGACAAGGTTACGGTACAGATGTCGCCGTACGATTTGACACGCGGACGCATCATTTGGCGTTCTAAGTAAATGCATAACAAAGCCGCACTGTATTACCGGCAAAGACAGGGCGGTGTGCAGATAAGAAAATTGCCGGAGAAATGGAGCTTTTTACGATTATGAAAGTTAGACCGTCGGTAAAGCCTATTTGTGAAAAGTGCAAAATCAT
>JAFQGO010000118.1:0-3499 GCA_017398225.1 Oscillospiraceae bacterium
GACGCGTCGGGTGAAACGGATAACATCCGTTTCACAGACATTTCTAACGACGCATGGGCAGAGGACGCAATAAACGAGCTTGCGGCAGCCGGAATAATAAAGGGAACAAGCGCAAGCACGTTCTCTCCCACAAGCAACATAACCCGTGCGGATTTCGCGGCATTGCTTGTACGTGCGTTCAAGCTGACAAGCGATAACACCGAAAACTTCGCAGATGTAACGGCTGCCGATTATTTCGCGCCGGAGCTTGCCATAGCGAGAAACACAGGTATTGTTTCGGGTATCGGCGATAACAAATACGCGCCTCGCAACCCCATCACCCGTCAGGATATGATGGTGATTGTCTACCGCGCACTGCAGAAGCAGGGGGTAGAGTTCGGTGTTTATGACGAACCGCAATATGAGGACTTCGATGCCGTTGCGGATTACGCACGCGATGCCGTGACCAATCTCATCGGTGCAGGGCTTGTCAACGGCAGGAACAATTTGATTGCGCCGACGGATTACACAACCCGCGCAGAGGTTGCGGTGCTTGTAAAGCGGATAATGGATTATACGAAGAAGTAAAAGGAGGAATTTCATAATGAAAAAGTTTACAGCACTTACACTTGCATCGGTTATGCTTTTAGCACTTTGTGCGTGCGGCACCGGCGGAAAAACAGACCTTTCTGCGGAAGAGCTTCGCGCCCCGCTTACAAAGGATGATGTTATAACGCTTATGGTTCCGTCATCTGCCGCAACGCCGGTGCTTGATGACTGGAAGCTCTGGGAGTACATGGAAGAAGGAAGCGGAGCTACGCTTGATGTAATATCTGTACCGGGTACGGATATGAATACAAAGTATTCTCTTCTCTTTGCGGCACGTGACGAGCTTCCGGATGTGATTGCATTCCAGACCGTTGCGGGAGCGGCAAAATATGCGGGAGAAGGTCTTGTTGCGCTGGATGACCTTAAGGATTTTATGCCCACGTACAATGCATGGCTCGAGTCGCTTACAGAGGAGCAATATGCAGTAAACGTAAAGCCGCGCGTCTGCGCCGACGGTAAGGTATACTATACCCCGGGAACAGGGCGCGAGGGCAAAACACGTATGCGCGCGTGGATGTACCGCGAGGATATTTTCAAAAAGCACAATCTAAAAGCGCCGGAGACATTTGATGAGCTTTACGAGGTATCAAAGAAGCTTAAGGAATTATATCCGGACTCATATCCGCTTTCAACAAGAACGATCGGTTATGTTCTCGATATTCCCGGCTCGTCCTTTGACAAGTGGTGGGAATATGACACATATTATGACCATGACGATGGAGAGTGGCGCTGGGGCTCGCTGGAAAAGGACACAACGCTTGAGGTGCTTTCATTCTACAACAAGATGATAAGCGAAAAGCTTATGCCGGCAGACTTTGCAACGCTTAATGACACCGCGTGGACAGAACAGGTTGTTTCTGATAAAGCGTTTATTATCCCGCATCTCCAGCAGAAGATTGATTATTTTAACGCTCTTGCACAAAGCAATAATCCGGAGTTTAAAATTCAGGCGTTCAAGCCGCCTGTGGCAAATCCCGAAAAAGGTGTGGCTATGATAGAGCGCGGAGACCTTGAAATGATAGGACTTTCAATTCCGGATACAGGAAGAGCGAATGGAATAGCCAACGCCGCGAAGTTCCTTGACTGGATGTACACGGACGATGCATATGAGCTTCTCTCATGGGGAAAAGAGGGCGAGACCTATGAGGTGGTTGACGGTAAGAAGAAATACATCTGTGCCGAGGGTGAGCGCCCGGATGCAAAGTACGGCTTTACGCTTTACGGCTCATTTACTCGCTTTGATCCGGAGGCCGCTGCGGCAATGCAGTCCGAAACCACGCTTGAAAGCGAAGCAATGCTCCGCGAGCACACGCTTCCGTATTATCCTGTAACGCTCTGGCTTGATTTTAACGACGAAGAGCAGGCAGTAATCGATACTTACTGGGCGGGCTGCAAAACCTATACGGATGAAATGATGATTAAATTCATCCTCGGTCAGGAGCCGCTTTCCGGATATGATGCATTTGTTGAAAATCTTAAGGATATGAATGTTGAAGATGTTCTCGGCGCATACAAATCCGCATACGACAGAGTAAAATAAAAAAACGCATAAGGGTGCGGTGAGAGGTCTTCCCGCACCCTTGAATATACAGACGGAGATGTTACGTTATGAACAAAACTATAATGCACATAAACTACGGAGAGGTTTCGGGAAATCATTTCGGAAAGAAAACGGTTGACGATGTTTGCCGCATGGCTGCACAAATAGGTTATGACGGAATAGAATTCCGGGGAGAACCGCCGGTTGAAATGGCGGGACTTTCCTTTCGTGAATATTGTGAGGAAATAGCGGCGGCAAAGAAAAAGTATTCGCTTTCGGATATTCTTTTCGGCATTGCGGTGCGCGGATACACAAGCGATGATAAATCGGTGCGGGAAAAGGCAATTTCGGATGTGCTCGAAAAGGTGAAAATTGCAAACGATATCTGCGGAACAACGCTTTGCAATACATTTGGCGAAGATATTCAGGCAAAAATACCGACAGCACCCGCAGGTGCATATGAGTTTACAGGAAGTGCTGCGGCAACGGAAAAAGATTGGGATATGGCTGTAGATGCATTTGGCAAAATTGGCGCAGAGCTTGAAAAAATCGGTGTGCGATTTGCGTTTGAAACACATATGATTTTTCTGCACGATTTGCCTGAAGCATCAAAACGCCTTGTTGATCTTATAGACAGTCCTGCAATCGGTATTAATATGGATTACGGGAATACGGTATATTTTCCGGAGTATCCGACGGTTGAAGAAACGGTTGAGCTTTACGGAGATAAGCTTTTTTACACTCACCTTAAAAATTCCGTACGTGCTCCCGGAAACGGCAATAAAAGACTTCCGACTGCACTTTCTGACGGAGAGATTAACCATCGGACATATCTGAAAAAGCTTTCCGATGTCGGGTTTAATGGACCGATAGGGATTGAAGCACCGCGGCCGGGTGACCGCGAATATTTCGCAAGGAAGGATTTTGAGTATTTTAAATCGGTGGTAAATGCGTTATAAGGAGAAAACGAAAATGAATAAAAAGGTAACAATGATAATTTGCGGAGATACGGTGCCGACCGAGAGCAATTTTGCCGAATTTATAAACGCAGACAGGGAAAGCCTTATAAGCGATACGCTGTGGGAAAAGATGAAGGATGCGGATTTCAGGTTTTTCAATCTCGAAGTTCCGTTGACTGATAAAGAAGAACCGATTGTGAAGTGCGGACCTAATCTTATAGCACCGGCAGGGTGTGTGAAAGGGCTTAAAAGCTTTGAACCCTCGCTTGTCGGGCTTGCAAATAATCATACGCTTGATCAGGATGTGCAGGGGCTTTTTTCTACGTTTGATGTTTTGTGGGATAACGGCATTCCGTTTATCGGTGCGGGAAAAAATATTGAAGAAGCGGCGAAACCGTATATCTTTGAAAAA
>JAFQGO010000119.1:0-5310 GCA_017398225.1 Oscillospiraceae bacterium
AATTTGATGAATTAAATTATACAATGTTTCGCATACCGTGTCAAGGGTTTTCGAAAAACCGATGCAAAGTTTTACATTTCCTTAAAATTTAAGGGGCTGTAAAAATACTTTGGAATGGGCAAACTGAACCCGAAGTAGTACATGGGTACGTCGAGAGGTTCAGTTTGTTCATAGCAAAAAGGATATAAAATTCGAGAAAACCCGAAAATTTTCGGGTTTTCTTCATTAATTGGCGTTTGTCTATTAAAATATCATTTAAATACACTTTCATTTACAGCCTTTTTGCGTTCCGGAGTTTTTTTACAGTTCCTTTTTAACTGAAGAAATAATTTTTTGTATTGCCGTAGCAGATATCGCGGACCATGCGCGAAAGGAGTGCATCATCGTCCGGTGCTTCTCCGTTTTCAACCCACGAGCCGATAATATTGCATACAATACGTCTGAAGTATTCATGGCGCGTGTAGCTTAGGAAGCTGCGGGAGTCGGTAAGCATACCGATGAACTTTGAGAAGAGCGTGACGCTGGCAAGTGCGCGCATATGCTTTTCCATACCGTCGATGTGGTCGTTGAGCCACCATGCAGAGCCGATCTGGATTTTGCCTGCAATACCGTGACCGTTAAAGCAGGTTGCAAGCGTCATAAGAGCTTCGTTGTGCGCAGGGTTGAGGCTGTACAGAACGGTTTTCGGGAGCTTGTTTTCACGCTCAAGCAAATCAAGAAGCGTGATGATGGGCTCTACAACGGAAACGTCGCTCATTGTGTCAAAGCCGGTGTCAACGCCGAGTGCGTTAAATGCTGCGGTATTGTTATCGCGGAGAACGGCAATGTGGAGCTGCATAACAAGATTATGCTCATAGTATTTCTTTGCAAGGGCAAGGTAGAGCGTGGAGTAGTAGATATCAATATCTTCCTTTGACGGCTCTTTTCCTGCAAGCTTTGCGCGGAAAACCCTGTCTGCCGCCGCTTCGTCCGGTTCCGTAAACTTTACCATATTGAGAGAATGGTCAGAGCTGCGGCAACCGCGTTCTACAAAGAAATCAAGACGCTCGAAAAGTGCGCGTTCAAGGCTCTTGTAGTCCTTTATTTCATAGCCGACAACTCCGGAGAGCTTTTCTATATATCCGGGAAACTCCGCACGCCAGATGTTAAGCGCGCGCTCCGGACGGTAGGACGGAACAACCTCGACATCAAAGCTCTCATCCGCCTTGATAATCTCGTGGAAGTGAAGGTCATCGCACGGGTCATCGGTAGTGCCGATGATTTCAACATTTGAACGCTTGATAAGTCCGCGTGCGCCAAATTCGGGGCGACGGAGCATTTCGTTGCATTTGTTCCAGATTTCCTCTGCGTTTTCAGGGCAGAGAAGCTCTTCAATGCCGAAATAGCGGCGGAGCTCAAGATGCGTCCAGTGGTAAAGCGGGTTACCGATGCAATATGGCATAACCTCTGCCCACTTCAAGAACTTTTCCTTCGGAGAGGCATCGCCCGTTATGTATTTTTCATCGACGCCAAAGCCGCGCATAATGCGCCACTTGTAGTGGTCACCGCCGAGCCATACCTCTGTGATGCTTTCATAATGCTTATCCTCTGCAATTTCCTGAGGATTTAAGTGGCAATGATAGTCAATTATCGGAGTTTTTTCAGCAACCTCGTGATAAAGGCGCTTTGCCGTTTCTGTTTTCAAAAGAAAATCCTGATCCATAAACTTTTTCATATTTAATCACCGTATCCTGAAATGAAATTTCATCTCATCAATTCACCTTATATATAATATAACAATGCCGATGTATTTGTCAAGCACCATAAAACAAAACCAAACAGATTACACATCGCACTTTGCGACGAGGAGAATCCCTTCTTGTGCGCGCCCTGCGGTTTTTATTCCGAGCGGGCAGGGAAGTGCACGGTCACGTATACTGCAGACTGCACTGCCACTTATAACACCGTCTTTTTCCGAGGCGTAAGAGCCGAGAATTTCGCGGCCGTTGACGGTTATGTGAGCTTCGCCTCCTTTGCCGGAGGTTACAAGGAAAAACAGACAGTACATTCCGGGAGAGTCTATCACGATTTTTGACATATCGCTCCCATTAAGCCATGCCGGCGGCGGGGAAGAGACGTACATTGCATATGTATCCGATGAGCGTTTTGGAAAAAAGAGCAGAGAAAATTCCCGCCCGTTTGTGTTTCTGTGCATACCGCGTCCTCCGAAAGATGTGTTGCTTTATCTTATTCGGAAGAGACGGAAAGTGTGAAGGCATAAAAAATCCTGCAGAGCTCTGCAGGATTTTTTATGGTAAATTCAAATTGCTTAAATTACTGAGCAGCGTTAGCCTTCTTTGCCATCTGGCTCTTTTTGCGAGCACCGCAGTTCTTGCTGATGATACCCTTGCGAACTGCAACGTCGATGCTCTGTGCTGCAAGATTGTATGCTGCCGGAGCGTCGCCGCCCTCGGAAATAGCGGCCTCACACTTCTTAAGCGATGTCTTAAGCTGAGACTTCGCAGCCTGGTTACGTGCTGCGTAGACCTTTGTCAACTCAACGCGCTTCTTTGCAGATTTAATATTGGGCAAAGCGTCCACCTCCTTAAAGTACTTGTTATTGTTACCGAACTATTCTACCATTAAATTGAAAGAATTGCAATAGTTTTTTTCAAAATTTTTTAAATTTTGTATATGTGCACCGAAAATACGAAAAATAAGTAGCAGATATGGGGTGATTTTTATGAATAATATACGTACCGACCTTGCGCTTGAAGCCCGCGAGGTATGGCAGGAAAGCGCAGAAGAAAACACTTCTCTTCGCGGAGTGTGGGCGCGCGAGCTTGATGAGGAGGGGTTTCATATAACGCGGGTTAAAATTTTAAATGAAGAAGGAGAGAAAAACCTCGGAAAACCGCGCGGTGCATACACAACCGTTGAGCTTGAGGGTATATCTCGTCGGGACACAAATTCATTTCCGCGGGCTATTTCTGTTGTTGCAAAAGAGCTTTCAAAGCTTTTGCCGGAAACGGACGGGTGTGTGCTTATTGTCGGGCTGGGCAATTCCGATATAACGCCTGATGCCGTCGGAACGTGCGCGACAGAGCATATTGTGGTGACGCGGCATCTTGTCGAAAAGATGCCGGAGCTTTTCGGGAAGCTGCGCGCGGTTTCCGCTGTCACTCCCGGAGTTCTCGGCATGACGGGCGTTGAGAGCGGGGAGATAATACGCGGCGTTGCAGAGCATATAAAGCCGGATTATATAATAGTTATTGATGCGCTTGCCTCGATGAAGCTTTCGCGCCTTTGCAAAACCGTGCAGATTACGGATACCGGTATTGTTCCGGGATCAGGCGTAGGGAATGCGCGAAGTGCCATAACGCGCGAAACGATGGGCTTTCCGGTGATAGCGGTGGGCGTGCCTACGGTTGTGGATATTGCTACGATTATCGGGGATTTTGCAGACGATTCGGGGATAGAGCTTCCGGCGGAAACCCTTTCGGAATACAGTGAGAGGCTTCTTGTGACACCGAAGGATATAGACGTTAATATAGCTGACATCGGAAGGATACTGGGATATGCGATAAATTCTGCCTTGCAGAAGGGGATGAGTATCGCGGAAATGGACGAGTTTTTGTCGTGATGCTTATTTGCTTGAACCGGAGAAGCGGTTTTTCTTGATTTTGCGAGCTTTGTAATGTATAATGAATACAATATTGTTATATGGAGGCAGTTTCTATGAAGTATGAAGAATATGTAACTCAGCTTGGTTTTACGCCTGAGGAGTTTAAAATCGTTTCGGATATCGACGAAAAATGCAGAAACGAATATGCGGAGGAATTATCCCGTGCCCGCAGTGAATACGACAAGGGCGATGAAGCGTTTGCCGAATATCTTTTCGCATTTGCGGATAAGTCGGGAATCCCGGTCAATACGCTTAACCTCTACCTCTACCTCCGTCTTATGGAGGATACATATAAAGAGTATGAAAAGCGCGGCATAGGTAAGGATATTTTCATTGAGAACATAAAAGACTTTCCGGTTGTAAGCCGCCTGCCTCTTGATGTCGGGCAAGAGTTCGGCTTTCCTCAGCCTGTTTACCGTTCGTGGTTCCGCCGCAACTTAGACTGCACAATATACCGCCTTGGCCGTCTTGAGTTTGAGCTTGTACAGGCGCCGTGCGATATGGAGGTTGACGGCAAATCCGTAAAAGAGGGAGAAATGTGCATATCTGTCCATATTCCGCGCTTTGACAGCTTTGAAGAAGAGGCTTGCGAAGCCTCATATGCCCGCGCCCGTGAGTTCTTTAAAAAATATTATAATATGGATAACATTATCTTTATGTGTCATTCATGGATGCTTTATCCGTGGCTTTGTGAGGTGCTCCGCGAGACATCTACGATCGCAAGATTCCAGAAGAAGTTCAAGATTATTCAGGTTGATGAAACCGATGCCGGTATCGGCTGGATTTTCGGCTCGGGCGCAGGGCTCGGGAAAAAGGTGGAGTCTGTTGAGGATTATCCGGAGGATAATTCCCTCCGCCGCGCGGCAAAGCAGAGACTGCGCGAGGGCAAAAAGCTCGGAGCAGGTCTTGGCATAAGGCTGTAAGAAGAAAGGAAAAGAAATGACGACAATACTTCTTGTAAGGCATGGTGAGAGTTCGGCAAACCGCGATAATCTTTTTGCGGGAAATTATGATGCCGAGCTTCTTCCGCGCGGATTTGAGCAGGCAAGCCTTACTGCACATTACATAGAGGAAAACTACAATGTTTCGGCAGTTTATGCAAGCGATCTTCACCGCGCATACAATACGGGGAAAACCATTGCCGAAAAGCTGGGGCTTACAGTTGAGACAGACAGACGTTTCCGCGAAATTTCCGCAGGTGAATGGGAGGGAGTTCCGTTTGAGAGCATCATAAAAACCCATCCCGGGGAGTTTAAGAAGTGGGCTGAAGATATCGGAAACAGCTCATGCCCCGGCGGGGAAAGCGTTTCACAGCTTGGTGAGAGGATGATGGCGGCTTTGCGGGAAAAAGCAGAGGTAAACGACGGAAAAACGATAGTCGTTGCATCTCATGCAACACCGGTGCGCGTGGCATATTCTTTGGCAAAGTACGGCACGGCAGGAGATATGGGAAATCTTTCGTGGCCGTCGAATGCGTCTGTTTCCGTTCTTTATTACGATAACGGAAGCTGGAGTACAGGTGCGTACAGCATTGATGAATATATGGCAGATATCCGCACAGCACTGCCGGAAACAGTTTGAATTGAGGATAAAAACGAACACACTTGAAAGGTCGAAAGATCCACCTTCAAGTGTGCGTTTTTTTA
>JAFQGO010000120.1:0-3423 GCA_017398225.1 Oscillospiraceae bacterium
ATGATTCCATGCGATTCTTCCGCAACCTACGATTGCATATTTTACCTTCATAACAAATACCCTCCGTTTGAATTTTTTGTACCTCAATGATACACTGCGCCCCCGTTTTTTTCAAGATGTAATTTGCACAAAATTCAACTAATTTAATCCCCGACACTGTGCGATGTGCAACACACAGCGTCGGGGACATTTCAGCTTTATTCAGAATAGTAATTTATAAGGCAACCTGCAAGTATTATATCGCGTTCTTCACGCGTAAGAGCAGGAAGACGAAGTGTTATTTCCTTTTCCTTGCCGTTCTTTATAAGGCGTGCCGCAACCGATTCTTCGTCGCCGAGAAGAACTTTTCTTATTCCTTCAATGTATATAAGATCGCCCGCTTCAATTCCGGAGGTATCAGCATCATCAAAGATGAACGGCAGCATTCCCCAGTTTACAACATTTGAGCGATAACGCTTTGTTGCAAACTCACGGCAGATATTAGCAACACCGCCAAGAACTCTCTGGCACGATGCCGCCTGCTCACGAGCGGATCCGTCACCGGGCTTTAGCGCAAATACAGCCGTTCCGACAGATGTGTTTGAAGGATCAAGCCCTTCTATGCCAAACGCATCAAGCGCATCGGCTTTTCCCTCACGTCGTGCAAGCTCAGCAGCATATACTGCCTGTGCACGACCGACATACGCGGGATCTTTTCTCGACAAAGCGAAGGATGCAAGCTTTATCGGATTAGAGCGGTAAGATGAAGTCTCTCCCGACGGAATAAGCTCATCCGTAGTCGTTACCGGATCATAAATTGCGCTTGCAACGGAAATGAGAAGGTTGTCCGTCATACCAATCATTTCAGGCCAATCTGCGATATTGGGACCGAATTTAAGCTCTTCCTCCGGTTTCGGATTCCCTACGCCATAGTAAATACGACTCTTATACGGAGAAGCATCAAAGCTGTATTTTTCGTCTTTTGAATCAGCAGGAATATTCTCAAGCTCAAATGCAGAAGTGAGCCTTCCGCCGTTTAGCGCAGTTGCCGCGATAGATCGCGCATCCATAAGTGCAACATATGAAATCTGACCGTCACCCGGCTTACTTCCCTCACGGTTGGGGAAGTTACGCGTTGCGTGGCGGATGGAAAGAGCGCCGTTTGAAGGAACATCTCCTGCACCAAAGCACGGACCGCAGAAACAGGAGCGAATGCTTACGCCGGAAGCTGTGAGGTCACCGAGAGTGCCGTCACGCATAAGCTCCATAGACATCGGCGTACTTGCCGGATAAACAGAGAGCCAGAAGGAACCGTCACCGGTTGTTGCTCCCTTGAGAATATCACGAACACGGTGAATGTTCTGGAAAAGACCGCCCGAGCATCCGCCGACAAAGCCCTGATCTACATAGAGCTCGCCGTTTTTGATTTTATTCAAGAGGGATACCTTTTTATCATCAATACCAAGCATTTCCTTTGCATCACGGTCAACACCCGCAAGGATATCCGAAAGATTCTTCTTAAGATCCGAAATCTTAAATGCGTTTGACGGGTGGAACGGAAGCGCAATCATCGGCTCAACCTTTGACAAATCAACCCTTACCGCGCAATCGTAATATGCACCGTTTTCGGGATGAAGCGGCTTATAGTCCTCAGGACGTCCGTGGACGGTTAAAAACTCACATACGGTTTTATCTGTTTCCCATATGGATGAAAGACATGAGGTTTCCGTTGTCATAACATCAATGCCGTTTCGGAAATCCATGCTGAGGTTCGCGATACCGGGGCCGACAAACTCCATAATCTTATTCTTTACGGCTCCATCGCGGAACACCGCGCCGATTATCGCAATTGCAATATCCTGCGGACCGACGCCGGGGCGCGGAGCTCCCTCAAGATATACGCAGACAACATCCGGATATGCAATGTTGTATGTCTTTGAAAGAAGCTGGCGCGCAAGCTCAGGTCCACCCTCACCGATTGAGATTGAACCGAGAGCACCGTAACGCGTGTGTGAATCCGAAGCCAAAATCATTTTACCGCAACCGGCATAACGCTCACGCATATATTGGTGAATAACTGCCTGATGGGCAGGAACAAATTCTCCGCCATACTTTTTCGCGGCAGAAAGGCCGAAAACATGGTCGTCTTCATTTATTGTGCCGCCGACAGCGCAAAGGCTGTTGTGGCAGTTTGTGAGAACATACGGAAGCGGGAATTTTTCAAGCCCCGATGCACGGGCAGTCTGAATAATTCCAACATATGTAATGTCGTGAGATGCCATAGCATCAAATTTAATTTTCAGCGAATCCATAGTATCTGAAGTATTGTGAGCCTCCAGAATGGAATATGCCATAGTTTTTTTCTTTGCCTCGCTCGGAGCTGCAAGACCAAAAGCGCTTGCATCCTTCATTGAGAGAAGGCAACCGTCTTTTAAATATACGCCGTTTTTGATAACAGAAACCATCTTAAAACATCCTTTCTTATCTATCTAATTATAGACTAAATCGCAACTAAAATCAAGGTAATTTTTACATATATCCGACAAAATTTCATTCGGCACCTTTTTGCCGTTTATCCTGATCTCGGAAAGTGTTTCTTTTTCTGCTGCTTTCATATCAAAAACAAGCGTGAGTGTATCAGGAAACAGCGATACCGCCATAAGTGATTTTCCGTGAAGCTTAACACCCTTGTCTTCAAGCAGCGATACAAAGCTGTCTTTTGAAATCCGCATTGAAATTTCCACATCAGGTTGCTTTTCCTGCCGTTTTGGCTGCAAAGCGTAAGCGATAAACAGCATGCACGATAAAAGAGCAACACAAAGGACTGCTATAATATATTTTTCCTTTCCACGCATAACAACCTCTCCTGTTTCTTTTTCGACATCAGCTTTAGACAATTTTTACGCACGGAATGCGATAAAATAATACTGTGAGGTGAGTTTCATGTGGTAAAAACAATTTATGCCGATGTTTTCTTTCTTATCAATTTTATTATAAATTACCTTATTTTATTCACATCCGGATATATAAGCGCACGCTACATCTGCAGATGGAAACTTTTTCTTGCAGCTTCAATCGGTGCAGTATACGGATTTACTGTTTTCCTCCCCGCTTTCCCTTTATGTACATCCTTGCCGGTGAAGCTTTTTATCTCCTGCCTTATGGTTTTCACTTCGTTCGGTTCCGCAATATTATTAAAAATACTTTCTTATTTCTGGCAATTTCGCTTGTCTTCGGAGGTGCAGTCTTTGCTGTAACGCTTTTGGGAAGCGGCGGTCTTTTCGAGATGCACCACGGCTTTTATTACATACACCTATCAGCGTCTGCGCTTATTATTGTTTCTCTTCTCACCTATATTCTTTTATTGCTTGTTTTTCGCCGCGGAACAGCCCGTACAGACAGAAAATTCAGCACCGTCACAATTTGTTCTGAAGATAAAAGCAT
>JAFQGO010000121.1:0-6154 GCA_017398225.1 Oscillospiraceae bacterium
AGCTGGTTGACAGGGCGATCCGGTATGATTGCAAAAAAATCCAATTGTTCAAAGGAAAATTCGATCAGGAAATGATTGACAGAGCGCACGAAAACGGCATTATCTGCAATGTGTTCTGGTCAGATGACGAAGACGAAGCAAGAGAATATCTCGCAATGGGGATTGATACAATCCTGACCAATGACTACAATCTGATTTCCCGGATTGCAGAAAATGCAACGGTATTATAAAGCTTTTTCCGTCCACAACGAAAGGGTGACCAAAAATGGAAGAAAAAATTTTTGAAGGGCTCAAATATCTGATCTATTATCCGGAAGGCTTTCAGGCGATTATTACGGATAAAACAAGAGGGGATGTTGCAAAGATAGCAGCATCCCTATCAATTTTCTTAAAACCCCTTAACTTTACTATACAAAATGAGGTTACAGCATAACCGGAAAACAATTGCAGTCCAAAAAGAAATATGGTATAATAACTACAAAAGTAGTTATTATACTGATTTAAAATGCCATTTTCCTCTCCGGCTTTGCCGGAAACCGGAAAATATGGCAACATTATACCATTTCGCTCACGCTTATGTTATAATAAATTCATTAAAATAAGGAGATCCATTATGAAGTATTTTGACCAATTTAACTCAAACACATATGCAGGAAGCGGAAATCAGCTGTATTTTGCGATGAATGAAAACGAAATGCGTACAGGAAGAGTTTTTTATAAAATCTCTGCAGGCGGTGAATATAACTATTCCGTTCTGTTTTCAAACATTATAGACAGCACCTATGACGACGGTTCAATAAGCCATAAAAACCTGATTTGCGAAAACTGGACTATTCACAGCGCAAGGATCGGCAGATGCGTGAGCATCAATCTTCCCGAAAACATTTCTGAAGCGGTTATGGACGACGAGGATGAACAGGCAGACATTAGGGTTTTTGATTTTAAAACCATTTGTTTTAACGGTCAAAAGACAAAAGAAGTAATGCCCGGTGAATTTTTTGCATCTGATCCTGTGAAGTGCATGTTTGAAAAGGACGAATATTTGTGCCTTGAAATGACTTTTTCAGGAAAAATGATTCCTTATCACGAGGAAACACTGCTTCCTGTTTTTGTAAAAGAGAATGAGAAATGGAAATATTCTAAATTTATGCCCTTTGCAGGAATGATCGGATGCGACAGAGAGGTAAAAGGGAGAATTGCATATTTCGGGGATTCCATTACTCAAGGGATTGGAACAAAAACAAATTCATATCTGCACTGGAATGCACTTCTTTCCGAAAAAATGGGAAGTGATTATTCTTATTGGAATCTTGGTATAGGATATGGCAGAGCAAACGATGCTGCATCAGACGGAGCGTGGATGTACAAAGCGAAACAGAATGATATAGTTTTTGTGTGCTATGGAGTAAATGATATCCGGCAGGGGCAAGCCGAGGAGCAAATAAAATCAGACTTAACCTCCATTATTGATACTTTAAAGAAATCCGGAAAAAAAGTTATTCTGCAAACAATACCTCCGTTTAATTATCAGGGCAAGGATATTGAAAAATGGAAGCGGCTCAATTCATATATTCTGACAGAACTCGCGCAAAAGGTAGATTTTGTTTTTGACAACACAGGCATCCTCGGAAAAGAAGGAAATCCGGAAGAAGCTTTGTACGGTGGTCATCCGAACGAAGAAGGCTATGAAATCTGGGCAAACGCTTTATTTGAAAAACTTCGTTGTAAATTCAGTTTATCAACCGGAGAAATGTTATGAAAAAAACAATGAAGTGCGGGCTTCTCGGCGAAAGGCTCGGCCACAGCTATTCAAAACAAATCCACGCCTGCCTTGCAGATTACGAATATGAGCTTTATGGAGTTCCGCGCGAGAAAGCGGCGGAAATGATAAAAAGCGGAGAGTTTGACGGGCTTAACGTCACAATCCCATACAAGGAGCTTGCATATTCTCTCTGCGATTGGCACGATGAGTTCGCCGCGGACGCAAAGAGCGTAAATACCGTAGTTCACCGCGACGGAAAAATCTGCGGATATAACACCGATGTCTTCGGGTTTATGACGATGGTGGAGCGCGCAGGTATATGCTTTGGCGGCAAAAACATTGTCATCCTCGGAAGCGGCGGAACATCCAAAACGGCATATCTCGCATCAAAGAAGATGAATGCAAAAAAGATAACCGTTGTTTCCCGCTCGGGCGAGGTCAATTATGACAATGTTTATTCACTTTCGGACACGGAGATAATTGTCAACACAACGCCTGTCGGGATGTATCCGAAAAACGGTGAAAGCCCTGTTGACCTTGCACGCTTTCCGAAGCTTTGCGGCGCAGTTGATGTTATATATAACCCTGCACAAACAGAATTTATATTTCAGGCGGAGGCGCTTTCTATACCGCGAGTGAGCGGTCTTTCAATGCTGGCAGCGCAAGCATTTCGCGCCTGCGAAATATTCACCGGCAAAAGCCTTTCGCCCGACCTTGTTGACACTGCAGTAAAAGACGTTATGCGCTCTACCTCTAACATTGTACTTATCGGTATGCCGGGAAGCGGGAAAAGCACAATAGCCGCGCTTCTCGCCGAAAAAACCGGCAGAAAGCTTGTCGATACGGATGAAGAAATCCGCACGCGCTTCGGAAGCCCTGCCGATATAATAAACACTAGCGGAGAAGATGAGTTCCGCAAAATTGAAACTGAAGTTGTCTGCGAATTCGGGCGTGAAAGCGGTCTCATTATTTCAACAGGCGGCGGCGTTGTGGTGAAGGATAGAAACCTTCCGCTTCTTTCTCAAAACGGAAGAATTTATCTTATCGAGCGCGACCTTGAAAGGCTTGCAACAGACGGCCGCCCTCTCTCCATTGACGTTGGAAAGCTTTACGCGGAACGTAAAAATGCATATCTGCGCTTTGCAGACGTAAAAGTTGATAACAACGCATCTCCGGAGGAGGCAGCAAAGCAGATTTTAAAGGAGTTTGGTTTTGAAATATGAACATTCGTTTTGCAACGGAGCGCGATGTCTCTAAAATACTGTTTTTTATAAAAGAGCTTGCGGAATATGAAAAAATGTCCGACGAGGTTGTTGCAACCGAGGATATGCTCCGAAAAGAGCTTTTTGAAAAGAAAAATGCCGAGGTCATATTTGCCCTCGACGATAATGAAAACGAAGTCGGCTTCGCCCTGTTTTTCATTACATTTTCGACCTTTCTTGGCAAACCGGGAATTCACCTTGAAGATTTATACGTTCTGCCCGAGGCTCGCGGTCACGGATACGGTAAAGCTCTTCTTAAACACCTCGCCCGTCTGTGTGTTGAGCGCGGATGCGGACGGCTTGAATGGACGTGCCTTAACTGGAACACGCCGAGCCTTGATTTTTACCGTGCACTGGGCGCTGAAACCATGGACGAATGGACCTCCCTGCGGGTTAGCGGAGAAGCTCTCCCGAAACTTGCGGAAAACTAATTTCTTTTATTCTTTTCTTTTACGACTTTCGGAGGAAAGCCGTATTTCTTTTTAAAAGCTTTTGAGAAATTAAATGAATCAGAATACCCCACCATCAGCGCAGTTTCAGAAACGCTGTGTCCGTCGCGCAGAAGCCGTTCTGCCTCATATAACCGACGCTCCGTAAGAAATTCCTTCAGTGTCTTCCCCGTTTTCTCCATAAATATACGCGCAAGATACTTTCTGTTAACCGCAAGCGCATCGGCTATATCTTCAACGCGAACAGGATGCATATAGTTTACATCGACAAAATCGTAAACCTGCTTTATTCTGTCGTTTTTTACCGTATGCGGGGCAATATCGGCAGTAAACAGAAATAAAAATGCGCATAATCTTTCCTCAAGGCCGTTCTCTTCACCCAAAAGTGCAGATAATGCAGGAATTACGTCTTCTCCGTATTCAAAAATGTCAGGTACGTTATCAAATCTCTCCGCCAGCCGTCCGACAAAGCCCACCCACGTATACACCCACGGATTATCCTCGCTTGATATATATTTGCACACCTCGCCCGGGCGGATAAGAAATGCTTGTCCGGCTTTCACTATGTAATTTCCGCGGGGATTTCTCAGCTCGCCTTCACCGCGGTAAATAAAATGAACGAGATAATGGTCGCGCCGTGCCGGGCCGAAGAACTTTCCCGGCTTACAGCTTTCTGCGCCGAAAGACAGCGGATTAAGCTCTACAAAGCCGCGGTTATCCACCGCCATATGCAAAACACCGTTAAACTCATCAAGATTTATCACTGAAATCAACTCCCAAAACAGCTCTATGGTGACATTTTAACATAAATAAGCGGCAATATGCAACTGTTTTTGCATCTCACCGCTTACTTTTTACTTTATTTTTATTTTATCGCGCATTTCCTCCGCCTTTGTGCGGATGCCTGAAAGTATATCCTTTAAATCCTTATCCTCAATGTAGTCATGGTTTTCATAATAAACGGAGTACACATGATTCTTGTCCGGAGATTCTCCGAGCATCGCTTTTTCCGCATCCTTGGTGGTCTTTTTCAGGTTTTCCCACTGTTCACGCGTGTATTTGCCGATAGACATAAGGCGGATATCCCGCTCGCCCTCGGTATAATAAAAATCCGTCTGCGGATATGTGTTACCGGAGCTTCCCACCTCGCGCGTGACAGCCTTGAAGTTTTGCTGCCACGCTTCGGGGATGTCAAACGAAAGACCGTCTTTGTCATACATAGAAATTCTCTCGCCGGTTGCATTTGTGTTCGCATCGGTATTTTGCCCGCCTGACGCCGAAGTGTCTCCGGCATTGTCCGCCGCCTCGTTTCTGCACGCACACAGAAGAGCCGCAAGCACAAGCACGGGTACGATAAGCTTTTTTATTTTGTTGAACATAAAATCACCTCATCCATATTATGGACAAGGTGATTTGTTTTTATTCGTGGGTTACTTAAATGCAGGCTGCACCGACCAGCATCCGCCAACATCGTGAGCAACCGGAATTGCCCCAGACTCACTCCAAGCAGTTTCCACACCATCAATATAAAGAGTTCTGTTTGACCAGTAGTGCATTCTGAAAACAGTTACAGAAGTATTGTTAAGGCTTACATTTGAACCGTTTCTTGTGTTCCAGCCATGCAGAGAACCAAAGTCACAACCGGTTGCTTCAAGCGCCCATGCACCGCCGAGGATCACGTCTCCGTACGGCGTGTAATCAACCTGAACCTGCGTGTCCGGATCGAGGTGAGTCTCGTCGGTAATACTCTTACACTCAACGTTTGTAAGCTTCGCCGTTCCTGCGCCTGCGGATACGTCCAATCCTGTCAAATCATTATCCATATTAATTACAACATTCTGCAATGTTACAACGCCATTTGCTGCACTTTCAGTTCTTACACGGTAATTTTTAAGAGTAACATTTTTAATTTCAGCACCTGTGTTAAGCTTTACAAGCTGATAATCATAGTCTGTTCCGCTATAAGTTATTGTGTGTCCGTTACCGTCAATGCTCACGTTGTCTGCCAAAACAATTCCCTCGGTAAACGCAATATCCGAACCGAGTTTAACGCTCTTTCCGTCTGCAAGTGCGTTTTTAAGCTCTGCTGCAGACATAACGGTGGAAAGATATGCCCCTTCATCGTATGTATTGTCAAAGCTGTCCATTTCTGCTGCAAGCTGAGTTGCACTTACATTAAGACCGAGGTTTATCTTAGGAACATCTGCATCCTTTGCGTGGTTTGCAACGTTGTCAACCGTTGTCGGCATATATACAACAAGCGTTACCACCTTTTCCTGCGGATAGGTTGCGCTTGCATCATCGCCCGTATACTTTTCCGGATAAAGGGAAATAACATCCGAAGTGTAAGCTTCTGCAAGCTCAGTTGCAGCTGCGTCTACTGCAGCAATTGCATCGTCGCGATCATATCCGTCAGCATTTCCATCAATAAGTCCGAACTTGATGTGATCGGAAAGCTTGAGTTCACCGCCGTTTACATTTGTTGAAGTTATCTCATTTACTACGTTCACGCCAAGCTGATACTTAAGAGCAAGGCTGCCTTCGTTTACGGCCTTAAGCCTTACAACCTCAGTGTAACCCGGTTCCCAAAGCGCATCTTCCTTGAAGATGTTGCTGCTCTCTGTAACCTTTGTCCACTTATCAGCAGATTCGCCTTCGAGCTGATAATAAAGTTCGATATC
>JAFQGO010000010.1:0-8254 GCA_017398225.1 Oscillospiraceae bacterium
AGCTGTCGAGCGTAGCGAGACTGAGGGAGCCCGACGCAACGTTATTGCTATCCGTCACATCCGTCATACTCCTTCCGTCACGGACTTCGTCCGCGCCACCTTCCTCCCGGAGGAAGGCTTTTATTGCACGATAGACTATTACCATCATATCCTGACGAGTTATCGTGTTGCGCGGGGCGTACTTATTATCACCGATGCCGTTCACAATACCGGTATTACGTGCTATTGCAAGCTCGGATGCGAAATAGTCACTTGCCGTAACGTCTGCGAAGTTTCCCTCATTGTCGCTTGTGAGGTTGAATGCACGAACAAGAAGCAGCGCGAAGTCTGCACGAGTGATGTTGTTTGCGGGGCTAAACGTATTTGCGGTCGTGCCCTTTATTATTCCATCTGCTGCAAGTTCGTTTATCGCATCCGCCGCCCAGGCGTGGTTGGTAAGGTCGGTGAATTGCGGTTTTTCCACCTCATCCGCCTCGCCTGTGCTCGGCACCTTCTCCTCAAGGAGAAGGCTTTCATCGTCAGTATCAGACTTGTCGGTCGGTGCGGCACCGCCACCACCTCCGCCACCGCCTCCACCGCCTCCGGCGGGTGCATCGGTAGTTCCTGTAGACGGAGTTTCAGTCTCTTCTTTTTCGCTTCCGCCCGTGGTCGAACCATATACCGTTATATAGAAGTGAACCGTAGTTTCTCGCCCGTCACTATCGCGTGCGGTTATAGCGACGTGGTTATCTCCTACCTGTGAGCTGTCAGGCTTCCATGTGACAACGCCGGTTTCAGAATTTATGCTCGCACCTCGAGGAAGCATTGTCCCGATATAAGTTATTATCGGTGTGTCCACCTCAACCGGGCTTTCTGCATTAATATCAACCATAATACTGCTTCCCGCTGATACACTGATATTTTGCGGAAGCTTGTCAAATACAGGTGCGGGATTTTCACTGCAGTTATAGGTTATTCTTGCAGGCTGACCGTTTTCAAGAAGATAAACATACCCTTTATCAGGATTGTGTGAGTCAAAATATTTTCTTATCGGAGTAATTCTTCCGATATCAACGCAAAGCTCACTGCCCTGCATTGTTGCTTTCTCAATCTTATACGTACCGCCGCGGTTTTCATCACCGTTATCTATTACGACATATTTATTCGCAAGACTTGAAAGCTCCTGCTCTGTTGGCAGCTCGGACGGAAGTATGCGTATTTCGTTGTTCTCGGACGGTTCTTTCGTAAAGCTCTTTACAACTCCTGTTATTTCATGCTTCATATTGATTTCCGTGCCGATTATATCGCCGTCATGAACGGTACGGTAAATGCACGCACCATTTTCGTTTACGGTATACACACCTACAAAGCCACGGAAAGAAAGGTTTTGCGGAACACCGTTTGTCTCATCCATTATACTGTAGGTCACAGCGCTGTTTGTTGACCAGAAGATATAGTCAACCCTGCCGTTTGTATGCTCTACCCTTACCGCGCGGTGCGCATCATCTGATTTTTCCTTACCGTCTGTTATCTGCATTGTAAGCTCTGTTGCGGATTTAATATAAGGTGTCTTGCGATAAGGCTCAAGAACAGATGTAAATACAGTATCAAGATTCGTTCCTGAATTTTCAACAAGTACATATTTAAGTTTATCTATGTTCTTGTTTTCTTCCTTAGTCGGCGGATAGCCGTCCGTTATTGCAACTTTTGTTTCTGCTCCTTTTTCGAGATTTGAGGAGTTGAGCATTGTAAGACGCAGATGCAGATTGGACGAATCTTTAATTGCCTTATTAAAGTCCTTTATATTAAAGTCAATCATAAATTCATTTTCCGGGCTTTCGTCTCGCTCTATATTTTTAAGCCATGTATAGCCTAACGGATATTGCACAACACCCGAATCCGACCCGGGATCTCTTCCAAATGGTACGTCAGTACCCGCATAAGTTCCGACATAGTTTCCGTTTGCATCTGTCTGCGGAATAAGTGAAAGTCCGCTTGTTTCTGAAATAGAATTTGATGATGCGTGGAAGCTGTAGGTGTGCTTGTTTCCGCCTAGAACGCGGAAAAAGTCAACCGCATAAGAAACATCATCGTCAGCCTCTATCATAACAACACTTCTGCGGTATTCGTCTGTTGCATCATATACATACGGTGCAGATACATCCATAAGTGCAACCTTGCCGTCATCATCAAAATGAAGAAGCTCACCTCTGGGTTCTGTATAATCCTTCTGTGCAAGCTCATCAACCATGACGGTATTGTGAGAAAGAGTTGTCTCTGTCCACTGAACTCTCTCAGGATCAGCACCCGTAAGTCTCGGATATCCGAGATCCGGAAGGAAATTCAGTCCAAATGCGCGCATTCCGAGATTTAACGTATCAAGATGTCCGTGGCCTGTGCTCGAACCGGAATACATCCAGATATCACGTCCTGTATTCTTCTCTGTAGATGCAGCCGCTGATTTATAATCAGTACCTGCACGTAAAACCGCGAAACCAAAGTTCGTCATCGCCTCGGATATCTGCGTAAATTCGCCGTACTCATCAATTACCGCTTGTACCTCAGTTTCGAGCCTTTCCGGGTTTTTCTCCGTAAAGTCATAGTGAAGTCCTTCTGCGGAATTGCCATTGAACATATACAATATCTGTGCGAAAACAGGATCTCGGAAATGCTTCCAACCGGTTTTGGCAACATCACTCGTCATCCATATGTCCTTGCTCGCTGTATTTCCTGAATCGCCTATCTGAGGGGTATAATATCCTGTTATAAGCGGAATTCGACTGTAGAACATCTGGCAGAACTTCGGATAATTCCAGAGGCTTGCTGTCTCATATCGGTCATAGTCTTCAAGTATTTCCTGAATTTCTATAAGCGCGCCGTGCCAACCGTTGTTGTACTGTGAGCCTTCATATCCTTGTCCGTCGGCATCAATATCATCCATAAGAACTTCATCAACGCTTCCTCCGAGGCACTCCATATAATTTTTGCGTACCCACCCCGGAGCATAGAGATAATCAAGCCACTCGGCAGTTTCAGGCATGCTGTCAAGAACGACTGCGGCAACCGCATTTGCCTCTTGCGGAAGTCCGAAGTTACCGGACACCGAGCAGTCTACAAGACTCTCAAGCGCAGGGCGAAGTATTCCATCTTCAATGTTCGTGCGTATCTGTGAAGCTGAATTCTTTGTATGCTTCATACGTATGCTTTCTGATTTGTTTTTGAGATACTCTAATACAAATTCATCCTCATACATATCATAGACCATATCATAAGCTTTCATTATATGAACTATTTCCTCGCATTCCCATATGCAGCCCACGATATTACCTGTGTCAAGTCCGCCTTCGGTATTTCCGTATTCAAAATCCTCGTTCCAGAATGCGATATCGTAATCCGGATAGAAATCAGCCACGCGGTCAAGCAGTATTGCAGCAACTCTTCCGTACTTAACATTTCCCGTAAGGAAGTATGCATACGAGCAATATCTGATGGCATTTCTGATAACACCGGCACGTCCCTTGTCATCACCGTGCTTTCTCCACAGACCAAAGTGGTTATATACAGCAATATACGTATGACGCTCTATAAGCACTTCACCGTCCAGCATATATGAATACGGCTTTCCGTTCTCATCATGCGGAGCATAGCCCTGTCCGTCGTCAACGCCCCATGTTTCCTGAGCTTCTCCCGGACGTAATCCCTGACCGCCGTTAAGTGTCTTAACTTCTTTCAAATTGTCATTTTCATACAGTTCGTTATAAAGGTATCCTCCTTTTACACCGTAGCCATAATATTTAAGCCATGACGCACTCCACACTTCGCCGGGTGCGGTAACACTCGTATCAATAAGCCCCTTTTCGAGAAGCATTTTACGATGTGCTTCAAGCGCGCGCTGACGGTCAAATTCGCCGTATTCGTTAAGTCCGAGCTTGTAGAATGAGCCGAAGTCATTGCTCGGGAAAAGACGTTTGCAATCCGGACACTGGCTCTTCCACGGGCGCGCAAGAGGATTGTGCTGCCATGAGAACTGTCCGTACTTTGCCATTATGTCACAACCGCAGTAACGGCAGGTATATGTATACGGATCGTCATAGTTTCCAACGCAAATTGCACGCGGAACCCCCTGCGAAGGAATCATATCATAGAGAGTGTCAAGATGCTCAATATAAAAATCTGCATTTGTGATATATGAGGCATATTCACTCTTTACCCAATCGTATTGTTTATAGTTTTCACGCGCATTTATTGCTTCTTCTTCGGTAAAATATGTTGCCTTGCTTTTCCCGTAAACAACTCTGAGTTTTTTACTTGCCTGACGTATTCTTCCGTTCGAAAGCTTTACTGTCACATCGAATTCCGCTTCACCCTCGCTCACCGGATAAATGTTCAGATCATCGTCAAGCTCAACTGTTTCAGAGCTTTCAGTTGCGGTGATTTTTGCATCCTTCAAGTTAATTTCATTGCCTACATTATCATACGCAAAGACCTTAAGCGGAACGGTGTCCGTAAGCCCCTTATCAGTCAGACGGATGGTTTCACTTCCGCCTGCAGTTATTGTAACAGAGCTTAAACCTGCTTCTTGAATCTCGATTTCGGATATTCCGGTTATGGTCACTCCGTTGAAGGTTGTTGTAACCTCAATCCGAGCAGTTCCCGCCTTATGAGTTACAAGAAGGTTATCCTCTACTGTTGCAACGTCCTCATCAAGCGATTTGAAGCTTGAAACTGCCGCACTTGCCGAAAGAATACGTCCGGAAGCAAGGCCGGGCTTTGCAATAAGATATGACATATCTCCTGCATAAAGTTCCTCCGCTTCGGTTGTAACTGCCGTTGAAACAAGCGGATCTTCCATTACTATAACAGAAATCTCTTTAGTATAGTTTTTTCCGTCTATTACGGCATTTACTACAAGATCAGTCTCTCCTGCATTTTCACCTTTCAGGATAAAGTTGTTTTTTCCGTCGTTTAAAATGTCCGTAGTCGAAACAACCGAAACCTTTCCCTTTTCATCAGTAATTGTGATATTATTTTTTTCATCAATAAGGCTTCCTTCATAGGATGGACCAAAGGCATACAGACTTCCGTCATCCATATAAGCATACGCTGCAATGTCAATTTCTTCACCAACAGCAAGTTTCACAACGTCGTCACTGAGATTTTCCCTGGGGATTTCGGTTTTGATTTCGACACATTCAAAGTTTTTTTCAGTAGGTGTGAACGTTAGGCTTCTGAGAATAAGATAGCTTCCTTTGTACTCTTTTCCGTCCGCAACAACCACCGGCAATTCACGGAGAAGGAACGTAACCTCATTTGTTCCTTTTTCGAGATAAACGGTATTAAGTGTTTTTTCCTCGCCTGCTCTTCGCGTGGCTATTCCCGATGGATCGGAGAAGTTGTAATCTCCAGCATAAGTTCCGTTTATATATACTGAATATACTGCGCATGAGCGATAAATTCCGCCAAAAATATCAAGTGAATAATATCCGCCGCTTCGCGCCTCAAATGAGAATGCAAATGCAGACTTTGATATATCTCCGCCGGCAGGCCATAAAGTAGATCCCGTTCTTATCTGAAGCATATCTCTGCCGTCACAGTCAAACATCCTGTATTGCGTCGGTTTGGCGATATCTGTGAGGATCGTGTATCCCGGAGTGGTATCAGGTATCGAATAATCAAGCTTTGCCACAGTCTTTGAAAAATCAATCACAATCGGGTCTATTTCGTCATAAACCGTAAGCTTATACACAACAGAGCATAATCTTCCGTTTTCGCCCTCTGCCGTTATTGATATTATCGTCTCGCCGGCTCCCTCCGCGGTTACAAGCCCGTTTGTCACCGTCGCGACAGCTTCGTTTGAGCTTTCATATGTAATCTGATATTTTGAAATGTCTCCCGGCTCTCCGTCATTCATAACAGCTTCGAGCTTTATTTCATCAGTATTTCCCGTAACAAGCTCGGTTGCATAGCTTCCCTTGATTTCATAGAGTGTCGGTGTCGGAGTAATGACAATCTCCTTTTCACCGGTTACAACGTTTCCGTCCCAGTCGGTAACAGCTGCATAAATCGTCGTTGTTCCCTCTAAAATACCGGTAATAACACCATTTTCATCAACGGTTGCAATCGACTCATCACCGCTTCTGTATACAACAGATTTATCATATGTATATTCCTTATAGTCTGTGCTTCGCGTCAGCAAAAGCGTCGTTTTCGCCGATCTCGTCATCGGAAGCTTTTTCTTGTCAAATTCGAGCTCCACCGAATGAAGTGTCGGCTTTTCAATAATTTCAATCGGAAGCGTTTCCGTATACTCCTCGCCGTCAACCTTGACAACAATCTTTACATCCGCTTTTCCGACAGATTTTCCATTTACCGTGAATTTAAATGTATCGGATTCTGCAAATTTCGGGTCGAGCGGATCCGATATTGCAGCAACGGAATCATTAGCGATGCCATCAATCTCTGCATATATCATATACACACCGTTTGATGCATCGTTTTTACCGTCATCTGCCGGTCCGAAAAGGCGGTACGTGCCGTCGGACATAAGCACACGCCCGCTGACCTCTTCACTCTCATTTAACGGAAGCATCGCCGGCATCGTTGTTTCAACCTTAACCGGACGAAGCTCTTCCTGATATTCCGAGGGATTAAGCGTTACCGTATACGGAACAAAGAATGCCGAGCTTCCGTTAAGCCGTCTTGCGCGGAAGGAGATTTCCACATCGCCATAAGGCAGATAAAGCGTGTTAAGAGTTTCGCTTCTTCTGTAAACCTTGCTTTCGGCACCCTCGTTTCCTCCGCTTAATGCCGCGCTGTCGTGGAAAACAAAATCTCCTGCATATTCGCCGTTTACATAAATCGAATAATCGGCAGATTCATTGAGCATAATGCCTGTCATTTCTATTTTATAATTGCCGGGTGCGAGGATGCGCTTGCTTATTGTGAACATACCATTTGTAAGCTCGGGCCATATCTTGTTTCCTGTCACGAGCTGAACAAGAGTCTTTGATGAGCCGTTTGCAAACTTTATTACTCTGTCGGTATATCGCGACTTTGCAGAGGTCATTTTCAGCGGATCAAGCACAAGTGAGAAGCCATCTGTCTGCCAATCCTCAGACGGTGCCGTCTGATCCCCAAACACCATCGTACTCTTTGTCATCTCAATAGTTATCGGCGAAAGAGCGGGCTGTTCAATCAAGCTAACCGAATGCTGATGCGGGTAAGCTATACCATTGACGGTTGTGGTTATATCAAGCGCAATATCCCCCGTCGCAAGTGTTCTGAGAGTTGCGCTGTATACGCCGTCTTCATATGTTGCATCGACTATTTCCGCCTTATCTGTCGGTTGCAGACTGACGTCTATTCCGTCACCTGTAAGCTCCGGAACAAAGTTCTTGCCGTCTGACATAACTGCCATAACTGTAAACGGAATATCACGCCCTGTAACCTCTGTGTCATGAAGGCTTATTTCAGTCTTATCATATTCCGGCGGAATATACGGCGTGAGGGTCAGTCCGTCAATACGCACGGCGTACCCACCCGAGTGGTCACGCGACATAAACACAAGAGTATACGCTCCACCCTCGGTTATATCAAAGCGTGTGTCCGTTGAAACCGTTCCCGGAATTAGTTCATTACGGCAGTTTACATTCTCAAAAACAGGAGTAGCAGAGGCTGTTGCCGCAGCAATATCTTTTTTTAGTCCCGGAATAAGATATACATCTGCAACCGCTCCGTTTGAATCATTCTGAACATAATCAAGTGTCAGCGTATATTCCCCCTCGGCAGGAAGATACATCTGATACGCAGCATACTTACCGGTTCCAAGGTTAAAGAACGAATGATCGCCGCTCCATCCGTTTTGTGTACCGTTTGTACTGCTTGTCCCAATCCACTCAATAGTGCGGTTGCTGTTTGCATATGTAATCTCTGACGGATTTGAAAGTCCGCTCCATGCATCCTTATCAAATGATACGGAGATTTCATATGGTTCCGGCATCTCAATCACTTCAAGCTTAAACGAGCTCGGATATTCTTTTCCGTCTACAGTTGCAGTGAAGTTTATATTCACACCGCCTGTTGCTTTTGTTTTCAGCTTTGCGCTGTATATGCCGTCTTTGTATGTTGCATCAATAATTTCCGCAACATCATCATTATCTGTTGTTACCGCAAGTCCGTCTCCGGTCTTTTCGGGCACAAAAATCCCGTCGGTAGTGTTTATCTGTGCTGTAAAGTCAATTTCCTTGCCAACAAGCTCTGTAGCATAGAGCGAGTG
>JAFQGO010000122.1:0-3939 GCA_017398225.1 Oscillospiraceae bacterium
CAAGCGACAACACCGAAAACTTCGCAGATGTTTCGGCAAATGATTACTTCGCCTCTGAGCTTGCAATAGCACGAAACACAGGCATCGTCAACGGTATAGGTGATAATAAGTTCGCACCTCGTAACACCATCACCCGCCAGGATATGATGGTAATCGTATATCGCGCGTTGCAGAACCAAAGCCTCCTCCTTGGGGAGAAGGGGGACCGCCGAATGGTGGTGGATGAGGTGTTATCGCAATACCCCGACTTTGACACCGTTGCTCCTTACGCTCGCGAAGCTGTCACTGCCCTTATCGG
Source organism: Oscillospiraceae bacterium (assembly GCA_017398225.1). Lineage (GTDB taxonomy): Bacteria > Bacillota > Clostridia > Oscillospirales > JAAYXM01 > SIG480. Next base: position 299 of record JAFQGO010000122.1, read on the forward strand.
CGCAGGTCTCGTCAACGGCAAGAACAACCTCATCGCACCTGCAGACTACACGACAAGAGCAGAAGTCGCAGTACTGATTAAGCGGATATTGGATTATACGAAATAGCTCTAAACTTAAAAGACTGTTTATTCTAAGCGAATAAGCGGTCTTTTTTGTTGCTTTTTGGGTTTTAGATGTGTTATACTTATAATAAGTAATTCCTGAAAGGAACGAGAGTATGGACGGTAAATTGAAAAGAATACTTGCGTCTGTGCAGAAGCCCGCGCGCTATACGGGCGGAGAGTACAACGCGGTAATAAAGGATAAAAAGGACGTTGAGCTTCGCTTTGCGTTTTGTTTTCCGGATATATATGAGATAGGAATGTCCCATATGGGGCTTCGAATTCTCTACGGTGTAATGAACGAACAGCCGGACATCTGGTGCGAGCGATGCTTTGCACCGTGGCCGGATATGGAAGAGGCGCTTCGCAAAAATGATATGAAGCTCTATGCACTGGAAAGCCGTGATGCGCTTTGCGATTTTGATATCGTGGGCTTTACACTGCAGTATGAGATGTGTTACACAGCAGTGCTGAATATGCTTGACCTCGGCGGAATAACCGTCCGCGCAGACGAGCGTGGTGAGGACGAGCCTATCGTTGTTGCGGGAGGACCGTGTGCATACAACCCCGAGCCGCTTTGTGATTTTGTTGATATTTTCAACATCGGCGAGGGCGAGGAACAGATGATTGAGCTTTGCAACCTTCACAAAAAATGCAAGGCAGAGGGGAAGAGCAAAAAAGAATTTCTGCGTCTTGCCGCGGAGATAAAGGGAACGTATGTTCCGTCGCTCTATGATATAAGCTACAACGATGACGGCACAGTTGCGGCGATAACTCCGCATGACGGTGCGCCCGAGGTGGTCGTTAAGCGCATAATCGAGGATTTCGATTCTGTTTATGTTCCGAAGAAGGTTATTGTTCCGTCCACCGAGATAGTGCATGACCGCGTATCGCTTGAGGTGTTTCGCGGGTGCATCCGCGGGTGCCGCTTTTGTCAGGCGGGATATGCATACCGCCCTGTGCGCGCCAAGAAGGCGAAAACGCTTATTGAGCACGGCAAGGAGATGTGTGAGGTTACGGGATATGAGGAAATCTCGCTTGCTTCCCTTTCTACCAGCGATTATAAAGAGCTTCCCGAGCTTGCCGACGGACTTTTGGATTGGTGCGAGCCGCGGAACATCAGCCTTCAGCTTCCGTCGCTTCGTGCGGATAACTTCTCCGTGGAGCTTATGCAACGTATTCAGAAGGTTCGGTCGGGTGGACTTACATTTGCGCCGGAGGCGGGAAGCGCAAGGCTTCGTGATGCGATAAACAAAAACCTCACCGAGGAGGAGATTATGAACGCTTGCCGTATTGCGTTTGAAAACGGCAGAAGCTCGGTTAAGCTTTACTTTATGATAGGTCTCCCCACGGAAACGGACGAGGATATAAAAGGAATTGCAGAGCTTTCACAGAAGATACTTTACCTTTGGAAAACGCACGCAACGAACAAAAAACGCGGTGTTAAGATAACGGTCAGCGCGGCGTGCTTTGTTCCGAAGCCGCAGACTCCGTTCCAGTGGGAAGCGCAGAACACCCGCGAGGAATTTAAGAGAAAAGCACTTCTTTTGCGCGAGGCGATAACAGCAAAGGCGATAACGTATAACTGGCATGAGCCGGACGTCAGCTTCCTTGAAGCTGTATTTGCGCGTGGAGACAGAAAAGTTGGGCGCGTTATTGAAACGGCTTGGAAAAAGGGAATGAAGCTTGACGGCTGGGAAGAGCATTTCAGCCTCGATACATGGCTTTCGGCATTTGAAGAATGTGGCATAGACCCTGAGTTTTATGCAAACCGTGAGAGAAGCGCGGATGAAATTCTCCCGTGGGATCACATCTCTACTGGCGTGACGAAGCGCTTCCTTCGCTGTGAGTGCGAAAAGGCATATCGCTCGGAAGCGTCACCGAACTGCAGAGAGCAGTGCCTCGGCTGCGGGGCGTCAAATCTCTTGTGCGGAGGTAAGTGTGATGCGTAAAGTAAGAGTTATGTATGAAAAGAGGGGCAGAGCGATTTATATTTCGCACCTTGATATTATGAGAACGTTTCAGCGTGTGCTCACACGTGTCGGTATTGCGGTAAAGCACACAGAGGGCTTTAATCCGCATCCGTATATTTCCATTGCGCTCCCTCTTTCTCTCGGGTATACGGGTGAGTGTGAATTTCTTGATATGGTAATAACCGATGAAATGCCCTTCAATGAGATAAAAGAAAGAATGAACAAAACTCTCCCCGAAGGTATTACGGTAACAAAAGTATATGAAAACTATATGCCGGTTCGCGATATCGCATATTCGGAATTTCTTATAACTCTTGAATATGATAACGGAATACCTCTCGGAATAAATAAAAAACTAACAGAGCTTTTCTCAAAGGATGAGATTATAATAATGAAGAAAAGCAAACGCGGTGAGAGCGAAACCAATATTGCACCTATGATAAATAAGTTTTCTGCAAACGAGGAAAACGGGAATATCATAATAAGAACAACTCTCGCAGCGGGAAACACTTCCCTTAATCCGGAATACATCATAAAGACGATAGAAAAATACCTTCCGGACTGCAAGCCGGATTTTGCTGAGTTTACAAGAAAAAATGTTTATGACGAAAAAATGCACGAATTTCGCTAAAAAAGCTTGACATTTGCATATTGCGATGATATAATATCTAAGCCGCATTGAGTGGGTTTGTAAGTTTACATATTGTAACACCTACAAGAGCGAGACTCTAAATTATGAAGAGAGGTGCAAGAAGAATGCAGGCAATTTTCGTTACAGGCGGAAAGCAGTACAAGGTTTCCGAGGGCGATGTTATCTATGTTGAGCTTCTCAACACTGAGAGCGAAACAGTAGAGTTTGATAACGTCCTTATGACAATCGACGGCGATAACGTAACTGTCGGTGCTCCGAACGTTGAGGGCGCTAAGGTTACTGCTAAGGTCCTGAAGAACGGCAAGGGCAAGAAGATTATGGTCTTCAAGTTCAAGGCAAAGAAGAACTACCGCCGCCGTCAGGGTCACAGACAGCCGTACACAAAGCTTCAGATCGAGAAGATCGGCTAAGAAAATGACTACTGTCAAGTTGATTAAAAAAGGCGATAGCGCCATTGGGTTTGACGTTTCCGGTCATTCCGGATATGCGGAGAACGGCAGCGATATTATCTGCGCTGCGGTTTCGAGCGCAGTAAGCTTTGCTGAAACGCTTATAAATGATTCTTTTGGCGCGGATGCAAAGGTTGAGGTTGAACCCGAAACGGCAAGAATAAAGCTCGTTCTTTCGAATGAGGACAAGGCTTGCCGAAAGGTACTTGAAGCGTTTGAGCGCCATATGCGCGCGGTTGCTTTCGAGTATCCAGAGTATATTGAAATTATGGAGGTGCAGTCTAATGCTTAAAATCGGAATTCAGTTTTTTGCACATAAAAAGGGTGTTGGTTCCACAAAGAACGGCCGTGACTCCGAGTCCAAGCGCCTCGGCGTTAAGCGTGCAGACGGTCAGTTTGTTCTCTCCGGAAACATTCTCGTTCGTCAGCGCGGCACAAAGATCCACCCGGGTACAAACGTAAAGC
>JAFQGO010000123.1:0-5613 GCA_017398225.1 Oscillospiraceae bacterium
ATGACGGAAAACTCTCTGATTTCCTCGGTTGTGACATAGTCGGAACCGAAAGACGTGACGGCTCTGTTAAGTTTGTACGGGATTCGATGATGAAGAATGTCTTATATCCCGTTGTACAGAACGAAGATCAGGCGGTTGTGGCAGCGGCATGGGTTGCGGTAGATCCGTTGTTCCCTTCGGGCAATATTGATTTTGTGAATATCAACTGCAAGAGCTGTGAGGTCATCGCATACGCAAACGTTGCAAAAGAACACATTCGTGAGACAGACCCACCGGCAGTTATCGAGAATAAATACGGAAAGGGCGTTGTTTCGCTCATTACCGAGCTTAAATATCCGGGCAATTCTGAAAACAGACTGTTCTATTCATATATCATGCGTGCAATCTTCAGTGCAAGCCATCGCGGCTGTGATGTCAAGGTTATTGCAAATGACAGAATTAAATTCACAGTTTATGATGCAGGTGATGGGAAGAGAAAAATATATTTGTTGAACACCGATTTTTCACTTCCGAGCACAGTAATTGTAAAAACGGATGTTGAAGAGATAAAGCTTACTCTTGACTCGCTTGAAAGAAAAGAAATTACGGTCAGCACACGTGTTGATAATTAAACGATTCGAAAAGGTGATGGAATGAAACGATCCTTAATACTCAACGGCGTACATATCGGCGAGCATTCGTTTGTTCCGGAAAACATCATTGAAGAGATAAACGAGCGTGTTATAGCCCCCGGTTATAATTTTGTCACACTCCGCCCTAAAAATGCCAGTGACAAAACCGGAGCCCGGATTGATGTTCCGCAGGATTATTACATCAAATGGGCAAGGTACCTTGCCGAAAACAAAATCTATTTCGCGTTCCTTTATACCGTCCAGTATCCGCCGCCGGGAAGAAGGTCGGCATTAGATGCCGAAACGATTGCAAAAATGAAGGAAATTGCAGGTGAATATTTCCTTGGCGAGGCTATAGGCGAGCCGGGAAGCTCAAATGCATGCAAGCTGCAGGGCTATTTTCAGGCTACGGCAAACCGCGGCGCAGACCCGAATGCACAGCTTACGGCATTTGATATGACCGAGGCGCGCGCAAATTACGTAGCAAAGGTAAGCGGTTTTGCTGATACCGCAAGAGAACTCGGCTTTCCGAATGTCCTCTCGGTTGAGGCGACAATGCTAAGTAAGTACAACACTGAGGCAGGGGTAAATCTCCCGATGGTCGAGGTGTTCAACAGCAACCCCGACGAGCATCTTCCGACGGGCAGAGGTGCGGCAAAGGCATGTGGTGCCCCGATATGGGGAACCTACTTTGCAGGCGAATGGTACGCAGGTATGCGCCACAGCGACCCATTAAAAAGAAAAAGAGTTGAGCTTGGCTATAAGTTTGCATACCTTTCCGGCTCAAGCGTATTTTGCCTTGAAAGCGGAGATGAGAAGATATGCGCCTACGGCGAGGAACATCCGCCTGACTCCGAGATATGCAATGACTACCGCAGAATTATGGACTATATCACAGAGCTTTCAAAAACAGACGAACGCCCGAGCGGAGGTCCTAAGATAAAGCTTGCATTTGTGCATGGCAAAGACGATGCATGGGGTGGCTGGGGCGCAAGTGCCGTCTGGAACCAGTTTCTCCGTGAAGAATGGGGGCATAACGAGGCAGAACATTCATGGCGACTGCTTGATGAGCTCGGCACACGCCGCAAATGGTCAGATATCGCAAACTACGGCGATCACGACTATTCCTCAGCTCCGGCATATGGACTTTACGACATCATTCCCATTGAAAGCTCAGTCGATGTTCTTTCGCAGTATGAGTATCTCATCTTCCTTGGTTGGAACACAATGACGGATGAGAATATGGATAAGCTTACGGAATATGTAGGTCGCGGAGGAAAGCTTCTTATGTCTGCGGCGCATCTTAACTGTAATCCGCAGAGAAAAGGAAATCTCATCCTTCCGCCGGAGGAAAAGATAAAAGAGCTTTTTGGTTGCCGCTTCACGGGCGCAAGCGTAAGAACCAACTGCGGCACAAAGTTTATAAGAAATTCCCTCAATGAGGAAATCCTGCTTCCGGGAAGCACGACCTTCCTTTGTGATCCGCTTTACAGCGCAGGATATACAGAGTATTTAAAGTGTGAGCTTTGCGGGGCGGAGCCTTCGGGCTTTTATGCCGACAGCTTCGGCAGTAAGCCGACGGATATATATACCGTTATTGAAAATAGAGTTGGAAAAGGAACGGTAACGCTTGTAACAAGCATAAACTATCCGGGGCATCCGGCGCTTTTCCCGCTTTACCGTATGCTTGCCCGCGAGATGATTACATCAAGCGCAAGAAACTGCGATATAAAGATTATCGGAAGCGAAAGACTGCGCTATGCAGTTTATGAAGGCGATAAGGTTTATCTTCTTAATACCGATTATGATATGCCGATTGCAGTGAAGATTATAAAAGGTGAGAAAGAGAAGGTTGTAATGCTTGATTCGCTTGAATTAAAGACCATGTATATATAAACAACGTTGAGCAAAAGCCTTGCGCAACGATAATATATATAAAAATTTCAAAATCAAGGAGAAAAACAAAATGAAAAGATTATTATCACTTATCCTTGCAATCGCGATGATCGCAACCTTTATCCCGGCAGTGTCTGCCGCAGGTACAATCGATGCAACGGACAATATGAAGATTGTGTATGACTTCACGGGGCCTTTTTACGGAATGACAAATAATACAACCAACCCTATGACAAACTTTGTTGGAAAAACCGATCCGTTTGAATCTTTTTGGAAGGTGAAGGGGTTCAGTACAAATGTTGTGTCTAATTACAGAGGTTTGGACTCGACAATCACTATAAAACAATATGCGGTCGATTTTGAAATCAACGTTCCGACAGACGGTATATATAACGCTGTTGTGAATGCGCGTTGGAATACAAAGGGCGGTAGCAATGATTTAGAGGTCACAATTAAAGACGGCACCGGCACTGCGGTTAAAGAAGCAGTAACGCAAACAGTCGCTTACGCTGCAGACAAGGCAAGTGCGGGAAATTATTCCTACGGTGCATATGATCTTAAGGCAGGGACCTATACGCTTACGTTTAATGTCCCGACTGCCAAGAGTTATTGGTTGCTTATCTACAGCCTTACTCTCACGGCAGGAGAAGATGCAAAGGTCACACCATTTATAAAGGAATATACTGCTCCTGCAGCGGAAATCGCAGCACAGAACGAAACTACAACTATGTCTGTTATTCCGGCTACAGTTCTTTCTGATACTACAGCGGCAGAAGGTGTTTCTGTTTCATATTCTTCAAGCAACGACAAAATTGCAAAAGTAGACACAAACGGTAATATCAGCGGTGTTGCGGATGGAACTGTACAAATCACAGCAACGGTTTCTGCAACAAACTGTGATAATGTTGTAACAAAAACTGCGACAGTTAAGGTTGGTACAGGTGTATACCTTGATCCGAACGCAGTAACGGTAAAGTATGATTTCGTAGGTCCTTTTAGTGGGTTAAGTAATACAACTAATAATTTATCGAGCTATACCGACAAAACAGATACAGCTACAGAAGGAGCTTTTTGGAAAGTAAATAAGTTTGTTCCTTTTACTTCTGGCAATTACAGAGGATTGGATAATACAATCGCTATAAAAGAAGGTGCGGTGGAATTTCAGATCAACGTTCCGGCAGATGGTATATATGATGCTGTTGTGAATGCGCGTTGGAATACAAATGTCGGTAGCAATAATTTAAAGGTCACAATTAAAGACAGCACCGGCACTGCGATTAAAGAAGCAGTAACGCAAACGATTGCTTACGCTGCAGACAAGGCAAATGCGGGAGAATATTCCTACGGTGCATATGATCTTAAGGCAGGAACCTATACGCTTAGCTTTGAAGTCCCGACTTCCGAGACGTACTGGTTAGTTATCTATAGTCTCACTCTCACGGCAGGAAGTGGCAATGCAATCATGGGCGGAGAGATGAATCTCCCCAACAAGATTTCTCTTGGTGAAGAAGAAACTGCAGAGGCTGTGGGCTATCTCTCATCGACAGGAGCAGCTGCAAGCTTTACGTATTCAACAGAGGACACAGAGGTTGTAGACGTTGCTGCAGACGGCAAAATAACTCCTAAAAAATGCGGCACTGCAACAATTACCGCAACCTGTGCCGATGCGCTTGAGGGTTATAACACAGTTACAAAGACAATTACCGTTGCACCGGAAGAGGTTCCGACTGTTTCACTCTGGGCAGGTGCAAGCGTTGACGGCGCGGATGTAACCGTAACGGTAAATGGAGATTCAAGAGAGGATAAAAAACTCCTTTCAGAGGCTCGCGGTGCAGATGTTACCGTAACTGCACCGGAAAAAGACGGATATCTTTTCGTTGGTTGGTTCCGCGGAAGTAAGGATACCGGACGCTTTGTTTGGGCAGACAGTGAATATACCTTCAATGCAATGACCCATACTATGCTCACCGCGGTATATGAAGAAGCTACGGAAAAAGCATATTATAACTTCAACGGAGAGTTTTTGGGAACAGAAGCTCCTTCATCCAAACCGACAATGCTTGGATATAATTTTGACGGTTGGAATGAAACTGTATATAACAACCTTACTCGTTTTGTCGCAAAGTATTTAAAGAATAAAGAAAGCGCCTTTGATGTTGAAGTTCAGGAAGGCGTAACAGTAGTAATGGATGAAGATGATTACTATTACGACACAAAGGTAACGCTTACATCAAATACTGACGTAACATGGCTTCGTAATGGTAAGCCGGTTGCATACGGAAGAGAATATACATTCTATGTGTGGGATGATGTAACGATAACAACCGATTCAACAGCTGACACTACACCAAAGGTAATACTTGACAGTTCAAAATCAGGCGTATATATGATAGAATATGATGCAGGGGATAAAACGATTGTAGAAAAGGGCATTATATTTGGAACAGATGCTGATATTACAATTGACTCTTGTGAAGAAAAAATGAACTCTCAGCGCAGTGAAGCTCACGGTCAGTTCTGTGCAAGCTCGAATTACTCTGTGGCGCGCGGATATATCATCTACGAAGACGGCAATGAATACCGCGTTATCTACTCCGATTGATAAGTAACTGTTTGCGGGGCGCAGAGAAATATCTCAGCGCTCCGCAGTTTTTACTGAAGATCATGGAGTAAAGTGAAAAAAGGAGGTAAATATGAAGAGAATAATATCTGTTTTTCTTGCGGTATCAATGCTGATATCGATTCTCCCTGCGGTTTCCATTGCTTCGGCAGGGGATGCACAGGCAATAACGTATAATTTCCAGATATTGCCGTCAACCATTGCAGATGCAGATGGCGCTTGCTCATATTATACATACACAACAACAGACAATACGTTTCAGTATGCAAAACAGAACGCAAAGCATCGCAAGTATAATGGAACATTCCGTTTCCAGCGAAAGGATGTATCAACTGTAGGAGAATGGATTGCATTCTACATTCAGGTACCCGGAAGCGGATACTATGATATTGCTCTCGACTGGGCTATGGTGAGTGGCTCAACAAAAACCGAAGTGCATATATTCAAGCTAACTGAAGGGACAGATGTTGCTACTGCCTGCAATGC
>JAFQGO010000124.1:0-5061 GCA_017398225.1 Oscillospiraceae bacterium
GAATGCGTCGGCTCCAGCGAAGACAGCCCCTGTGATCTGTTCCGTAAAATCAAGTTCCCTGTCGGAGAGTTTTTCCCGCCGTCGAGGGCAATTCCCGATAATCCGCCGTGTGACTGTAAGCCTGTATCCTACGGCTGCTGCGGCAAATGAAAACAGGGAATGTAAAAAGGCTCCGGAACGCAAAACCTTTTTCCTATCCCCTATAATAATCGGGCTGCAAAAAGAGATTGACTTTTTGCAGCCCAACTTCATACATATAAAAAATTATTTTGTAAGGTTTTTGGCACAAGCGGCACAAACGTGCTTTCCCTTATATTCGGAAAGGGCGGAATCTGACCCGCAGAAAATGCATTTGGAATGATGCTTTTTTAAAATAATTGCATCTCCGTCAACAAAGATCTCAATCGGATCACGCTGGTCAATCCCGAGAAGCTTACGCAGCTCAATGGGAAGAACAATTCTTCCGAGTTCGTCAATTTTTCTTACGATTCCCGTTTCTTTCATAGTTTCATCCGTCCTTTTAAGTCGAATTTTGCCGGGGATTATAGAATATCAAATATGTAAAATTTTGTCAATAGATGAATTTGCAAAATAATTTTTGCAATGCTTAAAATAATTATTGACAAACGTAAGTTTTTGCTTTAATATATAGATATACTGATACGAAAGGAAGTAATTTCAAATGGCAAAAAAGGCTACAGATTTCAGATACAACACCGGAGAAACCCGCGTTCCCTGGGCGGCTGTCGGTGAAAATTACAACGCAGACGATCTTCTTGCCGTTGTAAAGTTTCTTATGCAGGGTGAAGGCGCGGAATACGACGCAATTTTTGACAACATAAAGAAAGAGGTTTATAAGCTCTCGGAGCTTTCCACGCCTCCGGGAAAGCTTTCTCTCGGCTCTCAGGTTGAAAAGGCAGAGGATATGGTGGATGAATACCTCGGAACACGCGGATGCGCTTTTGTTGCAAACTGCACCGCCGGTTTTGAAATCGCATATAAATATGCAGGCATAGGTCCGGGGGATGAGGTTATTGTTCCGGCTATCACCTTTGTCGCGACAATGGCATATCCGCTCTCTGTCGGTGCGAAGCTCGTTTTTGCAGACGTTGACCCTGAGACCATCAATATGGACCCGAAGGACGTTGAACGCAAGATTACCGATAAGACAAAGATGATTGTTCCCGTACATATCGGCGGCTATCCGGTAGACATGGATCCGCTTATGGAAATTGCAAGAAAGCACGACATTCTCGTTCTTGAAGATGCCGCACACGGCTTCGGCGCGGTGTATAAGGGCAGAAAGGTCGGCACAATCGGTGATTTCGCAGGATTTTCCATGCACGAGGTAAAGAACATCACTTCCTTTGGCGAGGGAGGTATTCTTACCACAAATATAGAAAGCTTCCGGGAGGATATGAAGCGCGCGCGCTTCCTCGGTCTTGACTTCTCCCGCAAAATTGATAACTGGCTCTATGACATCACATCAATTAAAGGAAAGTACGGCACATCCGTTGCCGGCAACAGCTCAACAACCGAAATCCAGGGGCTTGGGCTTCAGCTTCAGGTTGCGCGTAATGAGAAAATCATTGCAGAGAGAAGAGCGGCGGCAGAGTATCTCACACGTCGCTTTGCGGAGAATGACGCAATCATCCCGCAGAAGGTCAATGAAAAGGACATTCAGCCGTCCTTCCATATGTATCTTCTCCAGATAGACCCGCAGAAGGCAGGCGGAGATATTCAGACATTGAAAGAAAAGCTCACCGAAAAGGGCGTTACAAACATTCCGCATTTCGGTCCGCTTTATCGCTTTGATGTTATCCGTGAGCACGGATACGACCGCGACAGCATTGCGGCAACATGCCCGGTGTGCGAGGAAGTGTTCTACAAACGCTTTACTCACCTTCCGCTTTACGGACTTTCCGAGGAACAGCTCATCTTTATGGCAGATGCCGTTTTAGAGGCAGTTTCGGAGATGCAGGCAGGTAAATAAAAGAAAAAAGTTAACACAAAAGCTTACGCATATGTTGAAATGTGTAAGCTTTTGTGCTATTATATTATCCGAAAAAGACAAAGTTATGAGGTAAAGTTATGAAAAACAAGCTGTCAGTTCTGAAAATAAAGGGAGTCTTTGCAGAGAACACTCCGTTCCGTATGTTTTTGCTGTCCGTTCTTATTACGGGTATATCTTACGGCCTGTATAAGGGAATGCTTGACAACTTCCTTGCTGAAATTGTTAAAATGGGTGAGATGGACAGAGGTGTAACCGAGTTTTTCCGAGAGCTTCCCGGAATTCTTCTTATATTCATCCTTGCGGCGTTTTATATGCTGTCTGCGGAAACGATTTATAAGGCGGGCGCTGTGATTATGCTCGGAGGAATGGCGATGCATGCAATTCTTCCGCCGACTAAGGTTCTTGCAATTCTTGCCATATGCATATATTCTGTCGGTGAGCATATGCAGATAGGAATGAAAAGCACGCTTTCGCTCAAATACGCCGCACCGGGATGCGGTGGGGCGGCACTGGGTGCGCAGACCTCGGTTAATCAGATAGGAACGCTTTTCGGGTATCTCGTGATAATCCCTGCATTTCTCGCTTTTTCGGGCAGGGGAGCGTATACGGCGTTTTTCTGGGTGGCGGCTGTTCTTGCGGCGGTGGGCGTTGCATTTTCATTCCGCATTTTCGGAAAAAGCGAAACCGATAAAAACAAGCGCCGCTTTTACTTCCATAAAAAGTATACCAAATACTATATGCTCGAAATGTTTTACGGTGCCCGCAAGCAGGTCTTCCTTACCTTCGGACCGTATGTGCTAATTCTCCACTACGGTGCAAATGCCGCAACGATAAGCCTTCTCTTCGCTGTTTCGGCAATCGCGTGCTTTTTCGCATCTCCCGTTGTCGGGCGTATTATTGACAGAATCGGATATAAGGCAGTTATGGTTGCAGATACGCTCATTCTCGTGGCAGTGTGCTTCTTCTACGGCTTTGCACACAGAATTTTCCCGACAAATATTGCGTTTATAATATGTTGTATAAATTACGTGCTTGATGCGATAATTTCGCTTGCGTCAATGGCGTCAAATGTTTACGTCAGGGATTTGTCTGATAGTGAAGAGAAGGTAAAGGCAACGATATCGACTGGCGTGTCGATAAACCACGTTATAACTATCTTCATCGCGCTTTTCGGCGGGTGGATATGGCAGACGCTTGGTATAGAGCTTCTCTTCATAATCTCCGCATTCCTCGGACTCTGCAACAGTGCTTACGCCGCGACGATTAAGACAAAAGCAGCCGTTAAATAGCAAAAGCCTTCCCGGCGGGGAAGGCTTTTGCTGTTTAAGACGAAAACACGTGTATTTCAATAAATTGACGCCCTTTTTTGCTCATGCCGCCGATACCGGAAAGGCGTGCTCTGCCGTATCCGCGAAGGGAGAGCAGTGCGCCCTCACATATTTCGCAGGAGGGGCTTGTCTCTTCAATGTGGTCAAGTGAGAATTTTCCGTCACGGATAAGCTCTGCCGCCTTTGTCCGCGATATTCCGAATGCAAGAGAAAGAACGGTATCGGCGCGAAGCGATGCCACTGTTCCCGATACAACATCAAAGACAGGCTCGGGAACGCGGATGTCGGAGAGCGGGACTGTTTGGCATTTTACGCCGAATCTGCCGATTTTTGTAAGATTGTCGCATATAAAACCGGCGACCTGCGGTGTACAGAGGATATATCCTTCGTCACCGAGCGATAAGATATCTCCGACGGTCTCGCGCTTGATGCCAAGCCCCATAAGCGAGCCGAGCCAGTCGCGGTGTGACGGGTTCCCGAACGGACATTTTGCGTGAATTGCCGTTATGTTCTCATCAAGCGGAAAATCCTCAGCGGAGATATAGTCGGGCAGAAAGAACAGCCGCATTCTTTCTGCGCCGTCAAAGCCACCTGAAAAAAGATAAGCTACATCGTGGCGGGCGCGGCAGAATTTCATCGCTTCGGCGCTTTCTGCCGGAGTGAGGAATGCGGTGGAGCTTTGCCGGTTTGTCCGGGCTGTATTATCTGCTAAGTCGCATAGTCTTTTTTGTAATTCCTGTTCCATGGATAATTAAAACTCCCATAAGATATTTGTGTTCCTATTTTAGCATATTTTGATAAATTTGGCAACTAAATAACAAAATAAGGTGCTTTCAAAAATGTCGTAATATTGAAATTATATTACAGAATTTTCATATTTTCGTTGACATTTCTTTGTCTGTCGGGTATAATTATATACGTTAAAAAACGCGGTAACCCGCGAAAAATAAGGAGGAAACACACATGAAAAAAATCACAGCACTTATCCTCGCGCTCGTAATGGTTTTCGCTCTCTGCGCATGCGGCGGCGGAAACGGCGGTGTCAGCGGCGAAGTCTCGTATGACATCCCCGAGGGTAAACAAATCCCGGATGACGCAGTTCTTGACGTCACCATCGCAAGCCATGCTTCCTGGCCGTATGACGAAAACTGGAAGGTATGGGAGTACATCGAAGAGGCAATCGGCGGCACAATCAACGTAAACGCTGTTCCGTCTTCTGATTTTGCCACAAAGTTCTCTCTCACAATGGCAGCTCCGGATTCTCTCCCGGATGTGTTCGGCTTCCAGGGCAAGCCATCAACCTTTGCGGACTACTGCGAGCAGGGTGCATTTATGCCGCTTGACGACTACGAAGAATTCCTTCCGGACTACAACAAGTTCTGGGATTCTCTTCCGGAGGATCAGCAGTGGATGCGCAACACCCGCCGCGCAGCAGACGGCAAGGTTTATTACGCTCCCATCTACGGTATGGAGCGTGCAACAAACCTTCGCGGCTGGCTCTACCGTAAGGACATCTTTGATAAGCACGGGCTTAAGACTCCCGAGACAATCGACGAGCTTTACACCGTTTCAAAGAAGCTTAAAGAACTCTATCCCGATTCCTTCCCGTTCTGCATGAGATCGGGGCTTAACAACATCAACGTTATCGGTTCATCCTTCAAGCCGAATTTCCACACCGGTGCATACTATGATTTCGAAACCGAAAAATGGTGCTATGGC
>JAFQGO010000125.1:0-5479 GCA_017398225.1 Oscillospiraceae bacterium
ATCATCTTTTATTTGAGCTTTGCTCCAAGCAAAGTTTCAAAGTAATTTTTTGTTCATGCGCTCAGTACGGGGCCCACCCTGTACCGAGCACCGGCGTTGTTTGTCTTCAACGTTGTTTAATTTACAAGGTACAAATCTTCATTCGCTTGCCTCGTCTCATCCACTTCCGTGGGTGACGCGACAGTTAATGATTATATCACACTCGCAAGCGCTTGTCAAGTACTTTTTTTCATTTTTTTGAAATTTTTTCTTGACCGCTCAGGCCCTCTCGAACCCCCTCTCGCGAGGTGCCTTAATACTATACCAAATTCTTTCCCGTTTGTCAACACTTTTTTTGAAATTTTTTCAAAAAAATTTTTAACCCCGTTTTTACGCTCTGTATATAATACTATATAAGTGTTATTCAAACAATGGCGGTGAACTGATTATGTACACTCTTTTCATATATAATAACGAAAGCAATCGCCTCGAAAGATATAACCTTCAGCCCTACAGCAATATCCCCTACGCCACACATTCATCAATGTCCGTTTCTGATTTTTTCTCAAACACCTCCTCCTGCGCCGGCTGGACCTCCACAGAATTTATCCGGAAATGGAACAAGTTCTCTCGCGGAGAAATCCACGCCGAATTTATCTTTCGCAGAATATGGGAAGGCGGATACATTTCCGAATCAATGCATTATGCAGGACTCGCCGCCGATACTTCATCAGATACTTTCCCCGACACATTCCCATTCAGCACACAGAACCATGTTTCTCTTTCACCGTGGGGGTATCCCGATATCTCCTTTGGTGACATTGGCCTTTTTGTACTGGTAATGCAGGACGCCCTTTCTGCTCTCGGCTTTACCGAAGGCGAGCTCGACGGTTTCTTCGGTCCACGCACGCTAAGCGCACTCACGCGCTTCCGTCATTTGCACGGATTAAAAGAACGCAACATCTGTGACAGGGAAACCTGGCGCACCCTCACCTTCCATGCCTGCGGCTGTGGCTTTACTCCTCATTGTAAATATGTTTTCAAACACAAAGTAATTTTATGATTGATTTTCATGGAGCTTTCATATATAATGTATATAAAATAAACATTATTCGACCGGAGGTTTCCATGCCAATCAAAATTCCGGACGCGTTACCTGCGCGTTCTATCTTAGAAAACGAAAACATATTTGTAATGTCAGAGGCGCGTGCATCCACTCAGGACATCCGTCCGCTCCGCATACTGATATTAAACCTTATGCCGACAAAAATCACCACGGAGACCCAGCTTTTGCGCGCTTTGTCCAACACCCCGCTGCAGATAGAGTTTGACCTTCTCAAAGCGGCAACGCATCGCTCAAAAAACACCTCAAGCGAGCATCTTGATTCCTTTTATAAGGATTTTGCCGACATAAAGAACAGAAAATACGACGGAATGATAATCACCGGCGCACCCGTTGAAACGCTTGAATTTGAAAGCGTTGACTACTGGCCGGAACTCTGCGAAATTATGGAGTGGACAAAAAAGAACGTCTTTTCCACATTCCACATCTGCTGGGGTTCCCAAGCCGCTCTGTATTACCACTACGGCATCGGAAAATCACAGACCGACAGCAAGGTTTTCGGCATATTCCGCCACGAAAACCTCAATCCTAAATGTCCGCTTCTCCGCGGGTTTGACGATGTCTTTTACGCTCCGCATTCCCGCCACACCGCAATAGACGAAGCCGCGCTATCGGATTGTGAAAAGCTTGAGCGGCTCGCCTTTTCAAAGGATGCCGGAACATATCTTATCGCAAGCCGAGATGGCAGACGCATCTTCGTCACCGGACATCCCGAATACGATGCCGGAACGCTCGCAAGCGAATACGAACGCGACATAAACTTAGGCAAACCTATCGAAATTCCAAAGAACTACTACGAAAAAGACGATCCCACCCTCGCCCCCATCGTAACATGGCGAGCACACGCACATCTTCTCTACACCAACTGGCTTAACTATTACGTATACCAGAACACCCCGTACAACGTTGATGAAATAAACTGATATATTATTAAGTACAACCGGCACCCCGAAGCTTCGGGATGCCGGTTAACTTTTATTACTTGTTATTCATTCGATAACGAATTGCCGCAGTTTCTCCGCACGCTTTCCTTTTTATCCGCAGCTTTCCCGCGCTGTTTGAATAAAGCTCTTCGCCGCGCGTGAGCGATATTTGTTCTTATGATATGCAATGAAAAGTACGCTTTCGCTGAATTTATCCCCAAGCGGAATAACCGTCACCGGTGATTTTGCGGAATTTAAAACATCGCGGTGGCGGCGCAGGAACATTTCGGGATACACCGTTATTCCCATTCCCTTACACGCAAGCTCAAAAAGCGTCTCGATGTTTTCTGCCTCAAGGCTCACACGCACATTGATATTCTCCTTGCGCATATATTCATCAAACATATCGCGTATTCTGTTCCCGCGCGAGAGAAGCAGGAACGGTTCTTTTTCAAGATCACATATGTTATATGCATCATTTCCAAGCCGACCGGCAATTTTTTCCGGTACTATAAAATACAGCTTTTCGTGCATCAGCTCAATGGTTTCAATTTCTGCATGCGGTCGCATATCCGCACCTATGTACAAATCAATATGTCCGTGGAGAAGATACTCCTCAAGCATCTGCGAATTATTCTCCACGATGCTTATTTTGACAAACGGATTTTGCGCACAGAATTCCGGCAGAATATCCGGCAAAAACGCAGAACCGCGTGTGTAGGAAATGCCGATGCGCAGTGTTCCCTGCTCAGTGTTTTCCATATCAAGAAGTTCATTTTCCATATCATGCCGTAACGACAAAAACTTCACGGCATAGTTATACATCTGCTCTCCCGCATACGTAAGCGTAAGCCCACCCGTCCTGTCAAAGAGCTGCACCCCGTATTCCGCCTCAATCTTTTTGATATGATTACTCAGCGATTGCTGGGAAATATGCTCCTGCTCCGCAACGCGTGTTATATTCTTTTCCTCCGCTACACGAACAAAATATTTAAGATTCAAAAAGTTCACCATTATTCATCACCGTTCAACATTCTACCACAACCGTTTAGTTGTGTCAATCTAAATAATAAAAATGTTTTACTTGTCTGTGAATATCAAGTATAATTATTTTTGTTTTCGGAGGGATGAATATGAAACAGCACATCAAGGACTTTGGACTTATAACTCTCGGCACGCTTATTGTCACCGTTGGGGTATACTTTTTCAAGTTTCCCAATAACTTCTGCACAGGCGGCGTAAGCGGTATATCGGTTATCCTCGGCGCTGTGTCCCCTTTTCTTTCCGCAGGAGGCTTTGTTCTTTTGATAAACACGGTTCTTCTCCTTGCCGGATTCATATTCATCGGGCGAGATTTCGGGCTCAAAACCGTATATTGCAGTACGCTTATGTCGGTTGGCATCTATGCCCTTGAATCCCTTTTCCCACTCAACGCACCTCTTACAACTCAACCCATACTCGAGCTTATGTTTGCAATCCTTTTTTCCGCGCTCGGTGCCGCCGTCCTTTTCTTCAGCGATGCATCCACCGGCGGAACGGATATAATTGCAATGATAATAAAAAAATACGCCTCGATAAACATATCAAAGGCGCTGTTTCTTGCAGATTTTATAATCGTTATGCTCACGGCTTTTGTTTTCGGAATAGAAACCTGGCTGTTCTCGCTCATCGGCTTTGTCGCAAAGCTTTTGTTTGTGAATAACACACTCGAGAGCATGAACCTTTCAAAATACTGCACAGTCATAACCTCACCGGAGTATGAAGATCAAATCTGCGATTTTATAACCCACACACTCAAAAAAACTGCAACCGTAAGCAGTGCATACACCGGCGCATATAACGGTGACCAAAAATCAGTTCTTCTTGTCGCGCTGACAAGAAAGCAGGCAATCCACCTTAAAAAGTTCGTAAAAGAGCTTGACGAAAAATCGTTTATTATAATAAACAACACAAGTGAAATCTCAGGCCGCGGTTTTCACGAAATGGTCTGAACATCAACAACCTCAGCAACACTCCCCTGTACGGTAAAGCGTATATCAAATTCAGCGAATCGCATTCCGTACACCCGTTCGCTGTCATCCTGGTACGACGGACGGGGATCCTCAGCAATGCACCCGAGAAGAGCCTTTCTTTTTTCTTCAGGAATCATACATAACAAATTTTCAGGAAACTCAACCGAAAGCCGCGCGCGCGGGATTTCATCGGTATATCCTCCGCGTGCATCCGGATGCACATCGGCATACGGAATATACGGTTTTATATCATAGATAGGTGTCATGTCAAGAAGATCGGCACCGGAAACTATCAGCACATCGCCCTCATCCGCCGTCGTTTCAACGCGCAAAAGCGCAACTGACGACAGTCCGATCCCGTTTGGACGGAAAGGTGAGCGGCTTGCAAATACGCCTATTCTCTTATTTCCTCCAAGCCGGGGCGGGCGAACTGTGGGAGACCACGTCTTGCGGAGTGCTTTTGAAAAGCCAAACAAAAGCCACAGGTGTGAAAAACCCTCAATCCCGCGCAATGCATCGGGGTTACGGTATTTCGGAACGAACACCACCCGCGCCGTAAGCTCTCCGACAAGCCCGCTCTGGCGTGGAATTCCGAATTTATCCTTAAAGTCTGTGCGGATATACGCAACAGGCTCTATTGTGTTTTTATCCATGACATGACACCTCGCATATAAGTATATCATATTATTCCGTAAAATAACAGTATATTTTTTTGACGTTAATATAAACAAGAAAGAAAGGTCACACCCGCAGTTCCATTCCGAAACTGCGGGTGTATTTCTTAATTTTTCCTCAATCAAGCAAAATCAACGCGATGAACACAAGCATCTCCTGCCCGATGTTCTTTATCCCGTGTCCCTCTCCGGACGGAGTGTAGGTAACCGTTCCCGGCTCTATTTCAATCACATTTCCATTGTCGCTGTATTCGCCCTTGCCGGAAAGAATGTAATACTGCTCACACTCACCCGTGTGGATGTGATACTTCACTTCTTCGCCCGGCTTTAACTCAACGCGCGCAAACATACGGATTTTCTCATTCTTTCCCGGAAATTCCGCAAGGTTTGCAAGAGTCATCTTCTCCTTTCCTGCATCGTTGAGCTCCGCTCTGACACTAAGCTGTTCTTTTGTCTTAATCATTATTCTTTCTCCTATACATTAAAGTCCCGCGCAAGCAGGTCAATTGTTATTCCTGTGTTTAATTCCATTGCATCTATCGGATAAATAACCTTTATATAACCGTGGTAAAACTTATTCTTGAAAAATTCTGCAATTTCCGTCTTGCTTCTCCCCATTTTAAGCATACCGACTATTTCCTGCGCGGTTTCCACTGCGCTTTCACGAGCTTTTTTTAGATAAAGCTTTGCTTCGTCTCCGGAAACAACGCCGTAATGCGGAACAAGAATCTGCTCTGCCCCCAGCTTTTCCACCCGGCTGATAGAATC
>JAFQGO010000126.1:0-3473 GCA_017398225.1 Oscillospiraceae bacterium
AGCATCGGCTTTTCTCCCGTAAGGTCAATAACAGTAGATTCAAGACCAACCTCGCACTCGCCGCCGTCTATTATCATCGGTATTTTCCCTGCAAGATCGCGCATAACATGCTGTGCACTTGTGGGACTCGGCTTTCCGGAAAGGTTTGCCGAAGGTGCTGCAAGCGGTACCCCCGCCGCTTCAATAACCGCGCGGGCATACTTGTGCGACGGAAAACGCACGGCAACCGTAGAAAGCCCCGCCGTAACCTCAAGCGGGATTTTCTCATTTTTCTTCAAAATCATCGTAAGCGGTCCCGGCCAGAAATTCTCTGCCAACTTGACAGCCGATTCCGGAACCTCCTCAGTGATTTTTGCAAGGTCATCAAAATCCGAAATATGGACGATAAGCGGGTTATCCTGAGGTCTTCCCTTCGCCTTGAATATTTTTCCGACGGCATCGGGTGAAAACGCGCTTGCCGCAAGACCGTAAACCGTTTCCGTCGGAATCGCAACAACCTCGCCGTTTTTAAGCAGATTTCCCGCACGGACAAAATCGTCGAAGTTTTCCATAAGTCCGCGCACTTTTATAAGCTGTGTAGTCATACCGCAAAACTTCCTTTAATCATTTTCGGATGCTTTGAGCTTTTCTGCCTGGTCGGCAGTGATAATTGCATCAATCATTTCGTCAAGATCACCGTTAAGGAATTGCTCAAGCTTATAGAGAGTGAGGGATATGCGATGGTCAGTAACTCTTCCCTGCGGGTAGTTATAGGTACGTATACGCTCACTCCGGTCACCCGTACCAACCTGGCTTTTTCTCTCAGCGGCAATCTGGGACGCCTGCTCCTGCATCTGGATATCATAAAGCTTTGAACGAAGAATTTTTATCGCACGGTCTTTATTCTTATGCTGACTGCGCTCATCCTGACACTCAACAACAATTCCGGTAGGTCTGTGCGTAAGGCGGATAGCAGACTCGGTTTTGTTGACGTGCTGGCCTCCGGCACCGGATGCGCGGAAGGTATCAACATCGACATCAGACATATTAAGCTCAACCTCAACCTCTTCCGCTTCCGGAAGAACAGCGACGGTAACAGTTGATGTATGGATACGCCCCGAGGACTCTGTGTCCGGAACGCGCTGAACACGGTGAACACCGCTTTCAAACTTAAGTCTTGAATACGCGCCTGCACCTTCAATAACAAAGCTGATTTCCTTGATTCCGCCAAGCTCTGTTTCGTTTATTGAGACAACATCAATGCTCCAGCGACGTGCCTCTGCGTACATCGAATACATCCGGTAAAGAGAATGTGCAAAGAGCGCAGCCTCTTCACCGCCCGCTCCGCCGCGGATTTCAACGATAACGTTTTTATCATCGTTCGGGTCAGTCGGCAGAAGAAGGATTTTCAGCTCATGCTCAAGCTCGACAAGCTTTTCCTTTGCCGCCGTAAACTCTTCCTGTGCCATTTCGCGGAAATCCGGTTCAAGCTTTCCGTCGAGCATTTCACGAAGATCGCGCATTTCCTGCTCAGTTGCACGGTAAGTGCGGTAACACTCGATAATAGGCGTGAGCTCCTTTTGTTCCTTTGATATTTTTGCCGCAGCGGCGGGGTCATTATACAGATTCGGATCTGCAAGCTTTTCTTCTATCTCCTTGAATTTCTCTTCAAGGAATGCAAGTTTCTCTAACATATCGTACCTCACATTTTTATCTTTACGTTTTTATCTTTAAATTATAGTATAACACACATAAAGGAAAATTTAAACACTTTCTTCATACAAAGCTTCCCACAATGCCATTTTTTCTTCAAGCTCTTCATTCAACGCTTCCATCTCTCCGTAAAGACGGTTGAGTGCTTCAAAATCACTTGAGGATTTTTCTATCTCCCGCTCTTTTTCGGCGATGCTCTCCTCCAGCTTCGAAATTTCGCGCTCTGTTTCGCGGATTTTTTTATCGTTGAGTTTCTTGTTTACTTTAGGTGTGCTCTCCTTCTTTTCCCTTTTCTCGACAGGCACCTTATTTTTTTGCAAAGCTTCCTCATGCAACTGTTTTTCACGCCTGTATTCATCAAAGGATCCTTTGAAGTCATAAATCACGCCATCGCGAAGCTCCCATATTCTGTTGGCAAACTTACTTATAAAAAATCTGTCGTGAGAAACAAACAACAGTGCGCCGTCAAAATCGGCAACAGCCTCTTCTATCCACTCACGCGATGTGATGTCAAGATGGTTTGTGGGCTCGTCAAGCAGAAGCAGATTTATATCCGCCGCCATAAGCTCACAAAGCTTCAAGCGGCTTCGCTCTCCACCGGATAATGTTCGCACACAGTCAAACACCTCATCGCCGAAAAACTGAAACGCCGCAAGGCGATTTCTCGCAGTCTGTGTGGAAACACCGATATCATAAAGCATAGTGTCAAGAATTGTTCTGTTTTCATCGGCAAAGCGGATAACCTGCGGCAAGATCGCCGCCTTTACAGACGGATTATAGGTAACTGTTCCGCGGTCAGGCGCGTTATTTTTCGCAATGATATCAAGAAGCGTTGTTTTTCCCGTTCCGTTATCACCGACAAGCGCGATTCTGTCTCCGTTTTACATAGTTAGGTTTATATCGCTGAAAAGTGTTTTTCCATCATAAGCTTTTTCAACATCGGAAAGCTTTAATACATTGTCGCCCCAAAACCCGACGGAGCTAAAGCCTGCAGTTATATTGCGGTGGATTTCCTTCGGCTTTTCCGTCTTTCTCATTCGCTCGATACGCTTTTCAATCGCAAATGCCCTTACCTGAAGCTTTTTATTTCCCATTCCCCAGCCGTGCATTCTCTCTGCCGTAAACTCAAGCCGCTCTATCTGCGCCTGCTCCGCCTTGTATCTTTTCAGCTGTTCCTCATAGCGAGCCTCTCGTTCACGCACGTAAAAGCTGTAATTTCCCGGGTAAAACTCCGCAACGCCGTCAGACAGCTCGATCACGCGGGTGATACACTTATCAATAAAATATCTGTCGTGCGAGATTATAAATACAGTTCCGCGAAAAGACGGAAGATATCCTTCAAGCCATTCCACAGCATCTATATCAAGATGGTTTGTAGGCTCGTCAAGAAGCAGAATATCAGGATCCTGCAAAAGAGCACACGCAATGACGATCCTCGTCTTCTCGCCGCCGGAAAGCGTATCAAACACACGCTCACGCATATCCGGAGGGATGCCGAGGCCGTTACAGGTTTTTGCAATTTCCGTTTCGGTATCGTAACCTCCCATATGTTCAAAACGCGCACTCAGCTTATCATAGCGCGCAAGAACATCGGCATCGGAGTAAATCTCCATCATCTTTTCAAGACTTCGCATTTCCTTTGAAATTTCATCAAGGCGCGAAAAAGCACTGAGAAGCACTTCATTTACCGTGCTTCCCGCAGGATAATCCGGTATCTGGGATACTACGGCAACACGTCGGTCTTTCGGGATAAGTATTTCTCCGGAATCATAATCAAGCTC
>JAFQGO010000127.1:0-2651 GCA_017398225.1 Oscillospiraceae bacterium
AAAGATCCGGAATTGATCTCCACGATCTTGCCGCACTCCTTAAACTTTTTGATGACCTTTTCCGTCTCAAAAATATATCTTCCGTCACCGGGATGACCGATAACATCCACATGGGGATTCTCCGCGATTGCCAGCCAGCCGCGGGTATGATCTGCCAGCGTACCGGGGGCACGGAGTGTATGATAGGATGCAATAACCCAATCCAGGCGCTCCAGCAGCTTCGGATACAGATCGAGCCTGCCGTCAAAATCCAGAATATTGACCTCCGCGCCCTTGAGCACCTTTACACCGTCAAGCACATCCGGAACGGAGAGCATCTTGCGGAAATAGGCTTCATCCGGTGCACCGCGCATTGCAGGACCGTGATCGGTAACACAGAGGAACTCCAGACCTTTACGGGCGGCAGCGCGAACATTGTCCCAAATCATACTGTAGGCATGTCCGGAAGCCATGGTATGGGTATGCGTATCTGCTATAACAGGTTTCAAATTGACACCTCATCAAAGATGATATTTGGAGTAAACATCTCCCTCATCGGGCTTGACTTCGGGAACATCCGACATCATGCCGAGACTGCGGAGAAGCTCGTGTGCTGCATTGTAGCCCATCTTCTTCTGACGGTTGTTGATGGCAGCAACTTCGATAATAACAGCCAGATTACGGCCGGGCTTTACAGGAATGGTCAGACCGGGAACACGGATACCGAGGATCTCAACGAACTCATCATCCTTACCCAGACGATCGTAGATCTTATCCGGATCCCACAGCTCCATGGAGATGACCATATCGATCTTCTCGGTCAGCTTGACGGAACCCATACCGAACAGACGGCGTGCATTGATGATGCCGATGCCGCGCCGCTCCATAAAGTGGCGGATGTTGGCGGGAGAGCTGCCGACCAGTGTCTTGTTGGAAACACGACGGATCTCAACCGCATCATCAGCGATCAGACGGTGACCGCGCTTGATCAGCTCGATCGCAGTCTCACTCTTACCGACGCCGGAATCACCCAGCAGCAGAATACCTTCGCCATAAACCTCAACCAGTACACCATGACGGGTAATACGGGGAGCAAGCTGAACGCCGAGGAAAGAAATAATTGCCGACATACAGGCAGAAGTTGAATCCTTTGTGGAAAGAACGGGAACGCCGTACTTTTCGGCAAGGGGAAGAAATTCCTTCGGCATTTCAAGCGAACGCGTGACAATGCACACGACAGGCTTGTGAGAAAGGTAAAAATCGAGCCTTTGCGCCCTTACCTCGTCGGAAAGACTGCGCAGATATTCGATTTCCGTAAGGCCGAGGAACTGAACTCTGCCGGCATCAAAATAATCGTCATAACCGGTAAGAATAAAACCGGGACGGATAACCTCCTGCATCGTGACATCAATTTCGCCGGGGTCGCACGGAGAATAAACAACGCTGAAGCCGTGTTCATCTATTATCCGCTTAAGCGAAACGGAATACTTAGAAGCCATTTAACATCCCACCAATAAAACTTTTTGATATATTATAAATAACTTCTCCATAAACTGCAAGTATTTTACAAAAATAAATAAAATTTTATTGAGCAGATTTGTATTTTTCCTTTGTTGCAAGACCTCCTCTGATGTGCCGCTGTGCCTTGTTCACGTCAAGCACAGCCCTCACCTCTTCAAAAAGCAAGGGGTTGAGCTTTGCAAGTCTGCGCGAAACATCCGTATGTACCGTGGATTTGCTTATGCCGAACTGCTTTGCCGCCGTGCGCACGGTTGCACCGTTTTCAACTATATAGCGGCCCAGCTCAACCGCCCTTTCTTCAACTATGCATCTCAAAAAACATTCCTCCCGAATTCATATCGCTAAATAGATATGTCGGGAGGTGAAAATTTATTACTTGCTTGTCCGTCAGCACAGCCGTGCTGAACTAAACTTAATTTTCAAAGAAGTCCGCTTCAAGCATTGCGCAAAGACAATGGTAAACGGGCAAGGTGAGCTCCTGGATTTTAAAGGTTTCGGTTTCGGGTAAATTTATACAGACTGTACATTTTTCGCTCATCGCGCTTTGTCTTTCGCCCGTTATGCCGATGCTTGCAATTCCCGCGGCAGAGGCGGCACGCACGGCGTTGACAACGCTCTTTGAATTACCCGATGTGCTCAGAGCTATCAGCACGTCGTTTTCACGGGCATAGCCGTAAACCTGCTGAGCGTAGGCACAGTCAAATTCAAGGTCGTTTGCAAAAGCAGAAAGCAACGCAGAATGAGCGTTGAGCGAAATTGCAGGCAACGCACCCTGAAGGCGTGAAAGTATTTCATCGTCACCGTCGGCCGCAGGCTTTTCAATCCTTCTCTTAAGCAGAAAGCCCTTCATAAGCTCGCCTACGATGTGGTCGGCATCTGCCGCGCTTCCGCCGTTGCCGCACACGAGCACCTTGCCGTCCTTTTCATAGCAGGCTTTAAGCAATTTATACGAAGCGTATATATCGTCCTTGCAGCTTTCAAGAACGGGAAAGCGCATTAACAGTTCTTCGAATATCTGTAATGAAGTCATATTTATCATCCTTTTGTTTTTATTCGTTCATAAAAGCAACTCCGAGGGCTGCAAAATCGCCTATTGAGTCGCCCAATTCGGCAGGCAGAATACGGCAGACACCGCAGGAGAGAGAAAGCGC
>JAFQGO010000128.1:0-4350 GCA_017398225.1 Oscillospiraceae bacterium
AACAAAATCGACTCCGCTTGTGTATCCGATTTCATCAGACTGAGCATGCAGGCTGAACTCATGGCTCCATCCGCCCTTTATTCTGAACAGGTCGACACCATAGAAATTATCCTCATCAATTTTTACCATTATTACGGAACGACGGTAGATGGAAACACCGCTTCCCTTGTAAACGTCTTGTGTATCTGCGTCCATAAGCTGAACATTATCGGTTACATCAAAGTGGAGACTCTTTCCCCTTCGCTGACTTGGACTCTGCATTACTTCGTTTACCATAACAGTGTTGTGAGACAGCGTGCGCGTATCCCACTGAAGAGTGCGGGGCTGACTGTCAGCTGAGGTAGGATAGCCAAGCGGCGGCAAGAAGTTTAGACCAAACGCATCCATACCGAGGTTGAGAGAATCACGGTGACCATGACCTGCACCGGAAAGACCGAAGAACATCCAGAAACCATGGCGGGTGTCATCTTCCTTTGAATAACGCTTACCATCACGAAGCGCGGCAAAACCAAAGCCGGAAAGCATTTCGGAGTCAAGCGAGAGCGTTCCCTTTTCGCTTATCACACGATCCATATCCTCTTTAATCTGCTCCGGGTTCTTTGTAAAGATGTCTTCATGAATACCATTTGAGGAATAACCGTTTATAAGATAGAGAGCCTGGAGAAATACGTCATCTTTAATATATCTGTAAGCCGCCATCGCCTGTTTTTTAGAAAGCCACAGGCCGGTGCTCGCAAACGAACCGGTATCTCCTATCTGCGCGCCATAGTCCGACATTGTAACACCCAGCATACCATAGAACATTTTTACGAACTTTGGATTCTCAAACAGATTTATTCCCTCGTTGTTCTCATAGTCGGCAAGGATAAGTGCAGCATCAATCAGATAGTCAAGCCAATTTGTGTTGTAGCTTGACGCTTCATCTCCCTGACCGTCCCAGTCTATTTTTTCATACAGATTTTCGGTTATGCTTCCGCCAGTCGAACCCGCTGCCATTCTTTTCCAACCGGGTGCCATAAGGAAATCAAGCCAATCTTTGGTTTCCGGCTGAGAATCCAGAACAACTGCTGCCATAGCATTGGTGCGCTGGTCATAACCGAAGTTACCTGCGAGGGAGCCGTCTGAAAGACCTTCAAATGAAGTTCTGAGTATTCCGTCTTCAATGCTCGTTCTGATTTGAGACGGAGTTTCCTTTGCGTGGCGGAATTTTATACTCATCCCCTTATTCTGAATGAAGCTCAGAACCTCAGGATCGTCATACATCTCATACACCGCATCGTATGCCTCGCACAATTCCTTTGCCGTATCAACTTCCCAGATATTCCCAAGGATTTTTCCGTTTTTATTTCCGCCATCAGAGTTTACGAAAATACGTCTGTTCTTACCATCGCTATCCTTGTAGAGCGTATAGAATACCGTAAGGTCATAATCCGGATAAAAATCCGCAATTCTGTCTACGAGTATCGCTACCACTCTTCCGTACTTTTTTTCTCCGGTATAGAGGTATGCCTGGAAGCAGTTTCGAATCGCATCAAGAATTATTCCGCCGCCGTCAACCCCCTTGCGGAAAAGTCCGTAGTGGGCATATACAGGGATATAGGCGTGACGCTCATAAGCAACTATATTCCCTTTAGCGTCCTTATGGCGATAACCTGTAAGGTAACCAAGGCTGTCGTCAACGCCCCAGAAGCTTGCCTTTTCTCCGTTTTCCTCAATGATACCGCGTCCGCAGTTTATTGTTTTATTATCCGCGACATCTTCATACAGGTCGTTGTGAAGATATCCGCCGTCCACTCCGTATCCGTAGAAGCTATAAAATTCCTCGTTGAGTTTGCCATCGGAATGCGTCTGCTCGTCCATCGACGGTGCGGAGCAATTGCAGCTTTCACCGTCCTTGCAGACGAATTTCTTATGATGATTCAAGAGCGCACGCTCGCGCGAGAACTCACCGTATTCGTTAAGCCCAAGCTCATAGAAGCTTCCGAAATCATTTGACGGGAACAGGCGCTTACAGTCGGGGCACTGAAGCTTCCACGGTCTGCTTATTGCATTCATGCCCCATCCATATGCGCTGTATTTGCCTTGAATATCACAGCCGCAGTATTTGCAACGATACATTTCCGGATCGCCGTATTCTCCCAATGTGGAGGAACGCGCAATTTCGTTTGATGGAATTAAACCATACAGAACATCTAAGCTGCTAACATATCTATCTGCAGTGGCGATAGTTGACTTTGCCTGAGATTTCGCCCATGAATATTTTGAAATATTTTCAATAGCATTTGCTTTTTTGTCCTCGGTATAATATGTAGAATGGGATTTTGCCTTTGCACAAGCAAGAGTTACCTCAGACGTTATTTCTCTTCCACGGAAAATCGCTTTAACCCTGAATTTGGCATTTCCCGGTTCAACGGGCGTTATAATACCATTGTCATCTATTGTTGCAACCTCGGGATTGAGTGCTTCATAGGTGATTTTCGCATCCCCGGGCGCGAACTCGACCTCAGCGCCCTTGTTTGTAATGCCCTTGACAAACATCGGAACGGTGTCCCCTTCAATATTCGTCAATCGGATATGCCGGCTTCCGCCCGCTGTAAGATCAAGAGTTTTAACATCTTCATCAAGGATTGTTATTTCAATTGAGCCTGTCTGAGTTACACCTGCAAGCGTTGTCGTTGCAGTGATAGCAACCGTTCCTGCCTTCAATGCAGTAAGCCTGTTACCTTCGATTTTTGCAGTTTCGGGATCACTTGATGTGAATATGGTGTAAGAGCTCGGTATATCCCATACTTCTCCGTTTGTGAGCGTGTTAACCGTTTTAAGCTCTATCACATCGTCCTTAAACACCGTTCCCGAGATTTCGGGAACGGTGTTTTAAGTTTTTCGTCAAGTATCTCAAACACAATAGGCTTTTCAAGCACATCTCCGTCAACAGTTGCGGATGCCGTTATGGTAACAGTTCCGCCCGCCTTTGCCAAAAAGCTCCCCTTCACGCCGTCGGATATACTGCTGATATCAGAAAGCTCCCCTTCACCGTTTGTTAACGAGAGCGATATCGGTGTATCGGTAATTTCAGTGCCGTCCTCTGCGTATTTTCCAAAAAGCTTTGTCGAGCCATCGCTCATCTTTACTGAAACAGCCAAATCAAGAAGCTCTCCGGCGCATATACGCCCGGGGAGAGAACAAACAAAGGCTTCAGGACTGAGCGTTTCCGCGCAAGCTGTCAATGTCAGTCTATTGAGAATAAGCCACACACCATCATATTTTCCGCTGTCCTCTCGCGGATATGACTTTACCAACCTGAAACTTATTTCGTTTTTGCCGTAATCAAGATAAACTGAATTTAATGTTGCCGTGCGCTGAACGCCCTTGGTCTGCTTTGCGGCATATGCATCTATTTCTCCGGCAAACTGTTTGTTTACATATATTGCAAAGGCTCCGCTCTTATTGTATGCCTCATATATAAGTTCAGGAGAATAGTATCCTGCTTTTTCGGATTCAACGCTTATTGTAAACATCAGATTCTTATCTTTTGATGCAGGCCATGTTTTACCGGCAGTTGCA
Source organism: Oscillospiraceae bacterium (assembly GCA_017398225.1). GTDB lineage: Bacteria > Bacillota > Clostridia > Oscillospirales > JAAYXM01 > SIG480. The sequence continues at coordinate 3,565 of JAFQGO010000128.1, forward strand.
GGAGATACCCAATGATTAACCTGAAGTCCGCTTCCTTCAAGTGCTACTCTCGCACCTCTGGTTGAGCTTTTGTCTTCTATTATTCTAAAACCATCCGTGGTAGAACCTGCAAGCACATTACCGTCACCGACAATAGTTGCCGCAAAGTTTGCAACTATCGCAGAGCCCTGCGCCGCAACCTTTATAACTTTTCTGCCATAGAGCTTTTCTCCGTCAATTTCTGCCACTGCGCTGATTTCCGCATCTCCTTCGGCAAGAACGACAAAGTTCTTTTCTTCTGCATTGAGCGATATAACCTTCTCATTATCATTCTCATATGTAAAGCTTAAGCTTGCAAGCTCCTCGTCGTTTGCTGAAATACCATCGGACATCACACCTGAAACCGTAAAGGTCCCTGTATCACCAATTTTGTAACTATCCTTGTTCGTTGTTATAACAAGATCGGAAATGACAGGCGCCTTAGTAACGGTTATCTGCTCTTCGTCGATTACTGTTACTCCGTCCGTCGTGATTGTCACCTTAATTGTCGCTATACCCGGTGAAACACCAATAATTGTTGCCTTATTTTTATCCTCGCCAATCTCAACGGTTGCGACATTTGTATCGGAGCTTTCATACAAGACGCTATATTCCTCTGTGAACGCTTCATTTTTAGTGTTCAATACAGAAATCGCGGCGTTAGTTTCTCTTGTTGCCGGAAGCACGGATTTATCAAGCGACAGCGAAACAAAACTCAGCGGAACCGGAGAAACGGCAACCTCAACCGTATCAGTCTTTATAACCCCT
>JAFQGO010000129.1:0-5022 GCA_017398225.1 Oscillospiraceae bacterium
CTCCGTAACCGGCTCGACCTGATCAGGCTCAAGCTCAACAGGAGTTTCTCCGCCGAACATTGAAACGATAACGCGGATCTTGTTCTTGTCAAGGGCGATTTCGTCAACAACGCCGACAAAGTCTTCGAGAGCACCGTCAATAATCTTGACGCTGTCACCGACCTTATAGTCGATAACAAGCTCGTGCTTTTCAACACCGAGATTTGCAACCTCTTCGTCGGAAAGCGGCACCGGCTTGCTTGCCGGTCCGACAAAACCCGTAACGCCGCGCGTATTGCGAACAACGTGCCAGCTTTCATCGGTCATAACCATTTTCACGAGAACGTATCCCGGAAAAATCTTGCGCTCCACTTCCTTTTTCTTACCGTCCTTTATTTCAACGACGGTTTCAACCGGAATGTTGACCGCACAGATAAGGTCATGAAGTTTTCTGTTTTCAACTGTCTTTTCAATTGTTGCGGCTACAGTGTTTTCATAGCCGGAATATGTGTGAACCACATACCACTTAGCATTACCTGCCATTTCAGTTCTCCCCCGTTATATGTTGTGGAGAAGCGAAACTCCGTATTTGAGCACAATGTCCATAACGCCGGTGATAACAGCAAAAATTGCGCACACGATAAGAACGATAACAGTGTTCTTATACACCTGCGAAGCTGTCGGCCATGTGACCTTTTTAAGCTCACTCTTCATTTCGCGGAACCATAAAGCAATGCTGCCGCGCTTTTTCTTCTCGACTTTTTTCTCAGCCATTCTGTGCACACCCTTTCATTTGTAGTTGAGGAAAGAAAAACAGATTACTTGGATTCTCTGTGAAGGGTATGCTTACGGCAGAACGGGCAATGCTTTTTAAGCTCGAGTCTGTCCGGCGTGTTCTTCTTTTCCTTCATTGTGTCGTAGTTTCTGCGCTTGCATTCTGTGCAAACGAGCGTGATTTTTGTTCTCATAATTTTCGGCCTCCAAAGAATAATTTGCCTCCCTGACAGCCATAACGGCTTCGCGGAAACTTTTTGTTTCTCCCGCGTAGGTTTAAGTGCAGCTTTTGAAAAAGAGCACGAAAAATAAACCTTTCACAGGTAATATACATTGTAACACAGGTTAAGGTGCCAGGTCAAGTGTTTTTTTTAATTTTTTTCATTTTTATTCCAATTCAAACATTCCGGTATATAATTGATAGTATTTTCCACGTTGCTTCAAAAGGTCGTCATGCGTGCCACGCTCAATTATCTCACCGTTTTCAAGCACCATTATCGCCTTTGAGTTGCGTACAGTGGAAAGGCGGTGTGCAATAACAAACACCGTTCTCCCCTCCATAAGTGTGTCCATTCCTTTTTCAATAAGAGCTTCCGTTCTTGTGTCAATCGAGCTGGTCGCTTCATCAAGTATCAGTACCGGCGGGTCTGCAACAGCCGCACGGGCAATCGCAAGAAGCTGACGCTGTCCCTGACTTAAATTTACGCCGTCGGAGGTGAGCACCGTATCGTATCCGTCCGGAAGATGCGTGATAAATGAATGGGCATTTGCAAGCTTCGCGGCACGGACAATCTCCTCATCCGTTGCGTCAAGCTTCCCGTAGCGGATGTTTTCCGCAACCGTTCCGGTAAAGAGGTGCGTATCCTGAAGCACCATACCGAGCGAGCGCCGCAAATCACTTTTTCTTATTTTATTGATATTTATCCCATCGTAAGTTATTTTACCGTCCGGAACATCATAGAAACGGTTTATAAGATTTGTTATGGTGGTCTTTCCCGCTCCGGTAGAGCCGACAAAAGCTATTTTCTGCCCCGGCTTTGCATAGAGCGATATCCCGTTTAATACGGTTTTGTTTTCGACATATCCGAAAACGACATCCTCAAAGCGGACATCTCCGCGCACCTCTGTATAAATCGCATTTCCGTCCTCACGCGGTTCCTTCCACGCCCAGAGTCCCGTCCGCACGTCAGATTCCGAGAGCGTGCCATCCTCATTTTTCTTTGCGTATACCAATGTCACGGTGCCGTTATCCTGCTCGGGAGCCTCATCAATAAGCTCAAATATTCTCTCCGCGCCGGCAAGTGCATTTATGATGGAATTAAACTGCTGGGATATCTGGGTTATCGGTTGAAAGAACGAGCGTGTGGACTGAAGAAATGAAGCAACAGTTCCTATATCCATTACGCCACCGACGGCGAGCGCCGCACCTATAGTTGCCGTAAGTGCATAGTTTATATAAGAGAAATTGTTCGTAATAGGCCCGAGCACGCTTGCAAAAGTATTCGCGTTTGATGCCGCATCAAAAAGCTCTTCATTTATTTTCGCAAACCTTGCTTTTGATTTTTCTTCATGACAGAAAACCTTTACAACCTTCTGTCCTTCAATCATCTCTTCAATATATCCGTTGACGGCACCAATTGCCTTCTGTTGACTTTTGAAATACTTTGCGCTCTGCACTCCGATTTTCTTTACGACAAAGGTTATTACAAAAACCATCACCACAATAAGAGCAGTGAGAATCGGGCTCAATATGCACATCAGCACAAACACACCGATGATAGTAACACTTGACGAGAACATCTGTGGAATTCCCTGACTGAGCATTTCACGAAGAGTGTCAGTGTCGTTTGTGAAACGGCTCATCGTTTCACCGTGCGTGTGCGTATCAAAATATTTTATCGGCAGACTCTGCAAACGTTCAAAGGTGTCCACGCGGATTTTGCGCATCGTTTCCGTTGATATATTAAGCATCAGACGGCTGTAAAGGTATGCCCCCGCAGCGCCGACCGCATAAACGCAAGCCATAAGAGCAAGCTTCATTGCAAAGGCGCGGACATCAAAGCTCCCGCTTTGCAAGCCCGCTTCTATTGAGTTTATAACCGGCTTCAAAAAATACGTTCCCGCAACACCTGCAAGCGAGCTGCAGAGAATACCTGCAAACACCAAAACAAGAAGATGCTTCTGCCCGCCCATGTAGCCGAGCAGCCTTGCGATTGTTCTTCCCGCATTTTTTGGCTTCTGCATTCCGCGTCTGCCTCTCGGACCTCCCGGTCCCTGCATCGGTCTTCCGTTTGCCATTACTGCTCCACCACCTTTTGCTGAGATTCGTACACCTCGCGGTAAATATCGTTAGACAAAAGCAACTCTTCATGCGTTCCTATTGCATCTATTCTTCCGTCATCCAACACAATAATTTTATCGGCATCACTTACTGAGGTCACTCTCTGCGCAATTATTATCTTTGTCGTATCTGCAAGAGATGTCCGGAATGCATCACGTATTTTTTTATCAGTCGCCGTATCAACCGCACTTGTGCTGTCATCAAGAATAATTATCTTCGGCTTTTTCAAAAGCGCCCGCGCAATACACACTCTCTGCTTCTGACCGCCGGAGAGGTTCACGCCGCCCTGTCCGAGATATGTTTCATACCCATCCGGAAATGCGGAAATGAAATCATGAGCCGCAGCAGAGCGGCATGCCGCCTCAATCTCTTCTTGAGTTGCATTTTCGTTGCCCCAGCGCAGATTTTCTGCTATTGTTCCCGAAAACAGCACATTATTCTGCAAAACCATTGCCACAGACTCTCTCAGTGCACTAAGGTCATACTCTCGCACATCGGTACCCGCAACAAACACAGAACCGTCACTTACGTCATAAAGACGCGGAATGAGAGAAACAAGCGATGTCTTTCCGGAGCCTGTTCCCCCGATTATTCCGACAGTCTCACCTGAGTTGATTTTAAAGTTGATTGAGGAAAGGGCATTGTTATTTTTGCCTTTGGAATATGCAAATGAAACATTTTCAAATACAATCTCGCCGTTTTCTACCTCTGCTTTCCCGGCGATGCTATTCTTTATATCTATATCTTCATCAAGCACTTCACATATACGGGCAATGGATGCACGCGACATAACGATGCTCACAAAGCACATTGAAAGTCCCATAAGTGACATAAGTATCTGCGTGATGTAGCTTATAAAGCTTATAAGCTCACCTGTTTCCATATTTCCAACGGCTATAAGGTTGCCGCCAAGCCACAGAACGGTTATTATGCAGGAATACATAACGATCTGCATTATCGGCATATTCATAATAAGAACACGCTCAGCACGTCTCTGTGCGTTCATAACATTCTCTGCCGCTTTTGCGAATTTGCCGTTTTCATAGTCTTCCCTGTCATACGCCTTTACAACGCGGATTGCAACAAGACTTTCCTGAACGGCAGAATTCATCGCATCGTATTTTGTAAACATCTGCTTAAAGCGCGGAAACGCTTTTGTGGATATAAACACAAGCGCGATTGCAAGAACGGGAATTGCGACAAAGAACACCCGCGCAAGCTCTGCATTTATCGAAACTGCAAGAACTGTCGCGCTGACAAGCATAACCGGAGAGCGCACCATCATACGGATTACCATCATAAACGCGTGCTGAACAAACGTCACGTCCGTTGTAAGGCGAGTGACAAGCGATGCCGTGGAAAATTTATCGACATTTGCAAAGGAAAAGTCCTGAATCTTGTCAAACATCTTTTTACGAACATTCTTTGCAAAACCGGTGCTCGCAACTGATGCATATTTTCCCGAAAGCACACCGAACATAAGCGAAAAAGCGGACATAAGAACCATAAGTCCGCCGACTTTGACGATATACCCGACACCTCCGCCACCTTTTATTCCAACGTCAATAATCTTTGACATAAGAAGCGGAATGAATATTTCCATTATGACCTCGCACGATATGAATATCGGCGAGAGTATTGCCGGCAGCTTGTATTTGCCAACGCAACCAAGAAGCTTACGAAGCATTTCATTTCCTCCCCGTGAACTAAAACTTACAGAATTCTAAATTAATCATACTAAATATTTTATTACCGGAGATTTGCAAAGTCAATCAGATAAGATAGAATTTACAGATTGTTTTATTTTGGGATAGAGAAACTCCCCACCGGAAATTTCCCGCGGGGAGTTAAATATGTTTTGTTTAATTATTCAGCGTCAGCAGCTTCTTCTGCCGGAGCTTCAGCAGCATCCTCCGCTGCTTCTGCAA
>JAFQGO010000130.1:0-2963 GCA_017398225.1 Oscillospiraceae bacterium
AAGGATGCTCTGTAAGTATCAGCTTAATGAGGGAGCAGACGGTGTTTACGTCTGCGGAGCAACCGGTGAGGGTGTTGTTCTCAATGCAGAGACTCGCAAAAGAATGTGTGAGGTTGTAATTGACGAGCTGAAGGGCAAAATGCCGATTATAACACACGTTGCATCAATCGATGCTGCAGCGACCGTCGAGCTTGCAAAGCATGCAGAACGCTGCGGTGCCGACTGCGTTGCCGCTGTTCCGCCGTTCTATTTTAATTACACTGAGCGCGAGGTTTATGATTACTACAAAGCGATCGCCTCTGCAGTTTCCATCCCGGTTATGATTTACTATTTCCCGGCGAGCGGTGCTCAGATGGATGCAGAGTCTGTTTCAAAAATTTTTGAGATTGACAATATAACCTCAATCAAATGGAGCAGCAGAGATTATTTCGACGTTATCCGCCTTAAGGAAATGACACACGGAGAAATAAACGTAATTAACGGACCTGATGAAACTCTTCTTTGTGGTCTTGCTGCAGGTGCAGACGGCGGCATCGGTGCAAATTACAATGTGGCACTTCCGCTGTTTAAAAAGCTTTACACAGAGTTTAAAGCAGGAAATATCGAGGGTGCGAGAAAAGCGCAGAACGACATACATAAAATCCGCGCGGCAATACGCGGAACGGGAACTCTTATTCCGGCGCTCAAATATGTTTTAGAGCTTCGCGGAATCCCGTTCGGAGAAGCAGCTTTCCCGATGCAGAAGCTTTCCGATGAGCAGAAGTCAAAGCTCGTATCAGATCTTAAAAAATATCCGGAGTTGTTCAGCTTTGACCCGATTAAGTTTTAAATAACGGTGAGAAAAATGAAAAAGTTCAATTTCATCGGCGACATTTCTTTGGTTTCCGGCGGGCTTGCGGAAATGTCCTATTGCCTCGGCTTTGGAATATCACCTGACGGGATATGCGTAGAGGCAGAAAAAAACGATAAGAAAAAGCTTTCCGTTTCGTTTGACGAAGAGAGGTTTAAAATTTCTTACGGCGAACCTGTTATGTTTTTCAGAGGACTAAGCTATATCCTCGGAAACGACGGAGATGCACTTTCGGTAGAAGAAACACTTTCTTTTGAAAGCAACGGCATTATGCTTGATGTAAATCAGGGTAATGCCGCACCGACGATGAAAAGCTTAAAGCGTATTATTACAAGAATGGCTCTTATGGGGCTTAATCGCTTTTATATCTATATGGAAGACTCCTTCGAGCTTCCGGATGAGCCGTATTTCGGCTATATGCGAAGCAGATATTCCGAGACAGAGCTTCGTGAGCTTGACGATTTTGCCTTTATGTTCGGTATAGAGGTTATTCCGTGCATTCAGACTCTCGGTCATCTGGCTTCGGTTCTCCGTTGGCCGGCATATTCTGAAATAAAAGAGAATGAAAGTGTTCTTCTTGTAGGCGAGGAAAAAACCTATACCTTTATAGAAAAAATGATTGATGCGGTAACCGGGCCGCTTCGTACAAATAAAATTCACGTCGGGCTTGACGAGGCGTGGAACCTCGGCCTTGGCGAATACCTCAGACGCAACGGCTATACAGAACCGTATGAGGTTATGCAGATACATGTAAACCGCGTGCTTGAAATATGCAAAAAACGCAATCTCGAGCCGATGATGTTCTCGGATATGTATATGCGTATGGCAAACAATACCGGAATTCCGTTTTACGATTATTATTCAGTTGAAAAGCCAATGCCGCAGGAGATTATTGATTCTGCACCTAAGGATGTAGGGCTTTCTTATTGGGATTACTGTCATGCAAACGAGGATGACTATGTGGCACTTATAAAGCGCCATCAGCTCCTTTCTGAAAACATCGTTTTCGTAGGTGCGATATGGAGTTGGACGAGTTTTGGCGTTGACTATCCCAAAACCTTCAAAACCACAATAGCGGCACTTTCAGCTTGCAGAAAATGCGGTGTGAAGGATGTATTCGCCACAATCTGGGGTGGTGCAGGTGAGCATAACATTTTCGCAACGCTCCTCGGTATGCAGCTTTGGGCAGAGCTTGACTATAACGGAGGCTTTGACGAAGAAAAACTCAGAAAGAGATTCAAGGCATGCACCGGTGAGGACTATGACGACTTCATGGCAATAGGCTATCTCGACAATATGTTTGACGAGGATGCACGCGACGGACTTGACTACACAAACCTCTCACAGTATCTTATGTGGCAGGATCCGCTTCAGGGCTTTTTTGACAGAAATATAGACGGCGGAGCGCTGGCGGCTCAGTATGACGAGCTTTGCACACGTATGAGCAAGGCGAAGAAAAAAAGCGAGCTTTCGTTTGTGTTTGAATTTATTGAAAATGTCAGTGCGGTACTTGCCTTAAAGGCAAATATAGGTATCAGAGCCAAGATCGCTTATGATGCAGGAGACAAAAAAGAGCTTTCCTGCCTTGCGAAAAATGTACTTCCCGAATTGATAAAGCGGGCAAAGAAATTGCGAGAGTATCACAGAGCAATGTGGATGGAAATATATAAGCCTATTGGTTGGGATACAATGGATGTGAAATACGGTGCTGTGATCGCACGGCTTGACACAGCGAAGGTAAGAATATCAGATTATGTAAGCGGCAAAGTTTCTTCGCTTGCCGAACTTGAAGAGCCAAGGCTTTATTATAAGGGCGAGCCGGGCAGAGTTCGAGAGGTAGGCATCATAAAAATGATGACGGCAGGAAGAATTTCAAAGTAAATATTTAAAAGGAGCTAAGATGAAAAATGAAAAGATTAATATCACTTATTCTCGCGACAGTCATGCTTTTTGCGCTTTGTGCATGCGGAAAAACTGATGTAAAAAGTGGCACAGCAGATATCGAACCGCTTACAAAAGACGATGTCATTCAGCTTGTTGTTTCTTCGCACAACAGCTGGCCTTACCGTGAAGACTGGAAGGTTTGGGATTATATTGAGGAAGGCGCAAATGT